>NZ_JANLIZ010000007.1:0-185041 GCF_024702055.1 Enterobacter sp. HG048 | reverse complement strand
TTTGCCCACCCCCCCCAGAGGGGCGCCGTGGCGGCGAGAAGAGATAACCACCACCAAGAACTCCGGCCCCCCCCCCGCCAGCACCACGCCGGCGAGCAGCCAGAGCGTACCCGGCAGGTAGCCCATCTGCGCGGCCAGCACCGGGCCGACCAGCGGGCCCGCACCGGCGATTGCGGCAAAGTGGTGGCCAAACAGCACGTAACGGTTGGTTGGCACGTAGTTCAGGCCGTCATTGTTAATGACCGCCGGGGTGGCGCGCGTCGGGTCGAGCTTCATGACCTTCTGTGCGATGTACAAGCTGTAGTAGCGATAAGCAACAAGATAGACGGAAACGGACGCAACCACGATCCACAGGGCGCTTACGTGTTCGCCCCGGCGTAATGCGACAACCGCCAGACAAAAAGCGCCGAGGATCCCGAGTAAGGCCCAGGGCACGTGCTTCAGTAGTTTTTTAGTATCCATAGTAAGACCTGGTTTTTTATGTAAAGAAAAAAGGGTCAGGGTTCGTTGTGAGGAGGTATTGATTAATGCTGGAGCGATCGTGCCAGATCCTCGCGCGTGTAAAGGACGGTAAATGAATGAGTGGTTGAAAGTGCCGGGTGAGCGGTCAAAGGGGGCGACGAGCGGTTCCGGCTCGCCGCCAGGGGGCGAAATTATGTGATTGAGATCACTTGATTATTCGGGTTACGCTCCACGGCCAGATAGCTCTCCAGCGTTCCGATCAGTTTTTCCTTTAGCCATTTCGGTTCCAGAATCTGAATATGGGGAAGCCAGTAGAACAGCAGCGGCAGGATCTGGTTCTCGTGTGCCGCCTGGCAGCGCAGCGTGACGCCGCCCTGCTGCTCCTCCAGCAGCTCTTGTTCCGGCAGAAGATCGCGGCGCAGGAAGTAATGTGAAATATTATCTTTAATGAATATTTTCACCGCGAAAGTATCTTCTGACACCCAGGGATCAAGGCTTTTCTCCAGCAGCTTACGAACATTTTCTTCGGGCGTGAAGGTCGTTTTCTGAATATCAAACCAGCTAATCTGGCTCAATGAGAAGGATTTCAGGCGGCTATTTTCGGTGGCTTGTAAATACCATATATTTTTTTTGTTAATGAGTTTATAGGGGTTAATCAGACGGGTTTTACCCTTATAAACGATCTGACAAACATTATGGTTTTTAATCGATTTCTCGATTTTCGTTAAATGGCGGCGAATATCGCGTTCTAGCGTATGTTCGGCTTCATTGCCAAGAATAAGAATATGGTTTTCGTCAACGCGCGTTTCAAGCTTCTGCCAGAATTCCGTATTTCTTTCAGGGAAAAAGCTGTCAGCATTCAGGAAGTTAGCAAGGGTATGATGTAAGCCTTGTCCGCCGGGCGATTGTGCGGAATGGATCAGCCGATATAGCCCGTTACCGGTATGTTCAACAATGGGAGAGAGGGCATTTAAATCCCGGTAGACGGTACGCTCGGTAATTTTAAATTTTTCCATTAGCGCACTGCGGTTTACCACACCGTTTAAATGTAGCTCAAGGAGAATATCGACCAGACGTTCAGCCGAGCGGCTCCGCGTCGTTTTTGCCATAAGGTCATCCTGTATATTTAGGTATGCGCTGAATGATGCGGATGCACTGACAAAGGGTGCCAGTATTCAGTCACAGAAAATTTCTCTTATGGTTATATAACGGCGTGATTTAGCGGAAACCTTAGGAGTTTTTGTAGAAAGCGGCGCTGGCCGGAAAAAAGGCCAGCGCGAGGGGGATCACACGGCGGCTTCTGCCTCCAGCATGACCGGGTGGAAACGGCGCCTGAAGTAGATCAGGCCGTGGCCCGCATCACTCAGGATGATGTTCTTAACTTCAACAAGGTAGACAAGATGCGTGCCGATGGTTTGCACCTGGCTAATCTCACCTTCCAGGCTGGCGAGCGCGCCTTTTAGCACCGGCTGCGCCAGCGGGCCTTTCTGCCAGCAGGAGAGGGCAAAGCGTTCTTCCATCGTCATACCGGTCATCCCGGCGAAATGGCGAGCCATGATCTCCTGCTCGTGGTTCAGCACGTTGACGCACAGCCTGCCGTTGCCCTGAAAGACCGGGTTCATGGCGCTGTTGGCGTTGATGCACACCATGACCGACGGCGGGGTGTCCGTCACCGAGCAGACGGCGGTGGCGGTGATACCGCAGCGGCCCGCCTCGCCCTCGGTGGTGACCACATTAACCGCAGCCGACAGGCTGCTCATCGCGTCGCGAAAACGCAGGCGTTGTTCATCTGAATACATTGCAACCTCCCGCTGCGCTATTTCAGCAGCTTGTCGAGCATGTTGATATCGCTGTTGTTGTGCAGGTGCGGTACGGTCCAGCCGTGCTGGTCGTATTCGGACATGCAGCGGTCGACCATCGCCATCATTTTGTCCATGTTGCCGGAGCTCTGCGCCTGGCGCAGACACTGCAGGCGGATCTCATCCTGGCTGCCGGAGTAGTTGATTTCGTACAGCTCGTGACGACCGCCAAACTCGCTGCCGATGGCATCCCACATCAGCTTCAAAATCTTGATGCGTTCGACGTGGTCCATGCCGTTGGAGCCGCGCACGTATTTCGCCAGATACTGGTCGATCTGCGGGTTGTTCAGATCCCGGGCGCTGGACGGGAGGTAAATCAGTCCGGACGTCACGTTACGCTCGATGATGTTCTTGATCTTGGCGTAGGCCATCGGGGCCATCACGCGGTAGGTTTGCAGCGCGGCGTGATCCGACAGATACGCGCCGTTGACCCACGGGGTGGCTTCAGAACACATGGAGTCACTTAGCGCCCAGAACATGTTGCGCCAGGCCACCACTTCGCCGAGATCCGCCTGCACGCCACGGAACTCCAGGGTACCGGTGCACTCCAGGGATTTCTTCAGCAGGGCGGTGATGAAGTCGAGCTTCACCGCCAGACGCACGCAGGCCTGCAGCGGATACATACGGGCGAAACCGCCTTCCATCGTCCAGCGACGGCAGCGGTCGAAATCGCGGTAGATCAGCACGTTTTCCCACGGGATCAGCACGTGATCCATCACCAGGATCGCGTCGTTCTCGTCGAAGCGGCTGGAGAGCGGGTAGTCGTAAGGTGATCCGGTTGCGCCAGCCACCATCTCGTAAGAGGCGCGGGAGATCAGCTTCACGCCTTCGGCATCCATCGGCGCGACGAACATCAGCGCGAAGTCCGGGTTTTCGCCCATCACCTGCGCGGAGCCGAAGCCGATCATGTTGTAGTGGGTCAGGGCGGAGTTGGTGGCTACCACTTTCGCGCCGCTGACGATAATCCCGGCGTCGGTCTCTTTCTCCAGCTTGATGTAGACGTCTTTCACCTCGTCTGCCGGCTTGTGACGGTCGATCGGAGGGTTAACGATGGCGTGGTTAAAGTACAGGCCGGTTTCCTGAATGCGCGTGTACCAGTTACGGGCGTTCTGTTCGAACTGGCCGTAGAAGGCCGGGTTGGCGCCGAGCGCGCAGCCGAACGCGGCTTTGTAGTCCGGCGTGCGGCCCATCCAGCCGTAGCTCAGGCGCGACCACTCGGCGATGGCGTCGCGCTGCTGGCGCAGGTCGTCGGCGCTTTTCGCCACGCGGAAGAACTTGTGGGTATAGCCGCCGCTGCCGGTGTCGGTACCCCAGCAGAGCGTGTCCTGCATCTCCGGCTTGTGCAGCGCGTCGTACATCTGCGCGATGGAGGCCGCCGCGTTGCGAAACGCCGGATGGGTGGTGACGTCTTTGACGCGCTCGCCGTAGATATAAATCTCACGACCGTCCTGCAGGCTTTTTAAATACTCTTCGCCGGTTAACGGGCGTTTGGCATCAGCGCGGAACTCTTCAGGCTTCATAGGGACCTCGTATCGGAATAGGGTTGTTAAATTTATGTTTTGTTTTTGTTGTTTAATTGAAGCCTGAGAGGGACGTAACGTGAAGGGACGATTGGGACAACGGCGGGTACTTTTCGCGAGAGATCGCAGAGTGTGATTTCCCTCACCCTAACCCTCTCCCAAAGGGAGAGGGGACGGTTACTCCCTCTCCCTTTGGGAGAGGGCCGGGGTGAGGGGAACAGGCGATACCGGTACTTTCTGCGCCCGATACGCGCTCGGCGAACACCCCACTAAGCGGTTAAAAAACCGGGCAAAGTAGGCCGGATCCTTAAACCCCAGCTGCCAGGCAATGTCGCTGACCGCGCTGTCGGAAAAGAGCAGCAAGCGTCTGGCCTCCCGCAGCTGGCGGTCGAAGATCAGGCGTTTTGGTGGGCGATTGGCGAAGCGGCGGCAGATATCTGTCAGGCGGGATTCGGTCAGGTGCAGCTCGCTGGCATATTCCGGCACCGTCCAGTGCTGGTGGTAGTGGGCATCTATCAGCTGGGTAAAGCGCTGGAACAGCTTCAGCTCGCCGCGCATGCCGCCTGAAGCGTGGTCGTCGAGCTTCGCGTTGCGCAGCAGCAGGGTAAACACCGCCTGCGCCAGCAGGACTAGCGTGTGCTCGCGCCCGGGCAGCTGTTCCGTGGATTCCCGGGCAATCAGCTGCCAGTAGTGCTTCAGCGCCGCCAGCTCGTCCGGCCTGTCGGAAAGCGAAAGGCAGATCCCCGGCAGGCCAAACGCTTCCCGCGTGCCGGGGTAGAGCACCTCCAGCAGCGGCCAGATCAGGTCCTCGCGTACCGTCAGCACGTGACCATCGCTGTCGGATTCGGTGATAAACGCGTGCGGTACCGACGGCGGCGTGAGGACGAACAGCGGGGCCTGCACCGAGTAGCGGTGATCGTCGAGCTGGAGCTCAATCTGCCCGGTATCGAGAAAGTGCATCTGAAAATACTGGTCGTGACGGTGCGCCTGCATGTCGCGGCCAAAAAAGGCCGCCATGCGCGCGAACGACTGGTAGTGCACATCGTCGGTGCCCAGACTTTCGTCGTACTCCTTGCTGATATCAATGTTGGCGATAGGGCTCTGGCACATGATCGTTCCTCTGTTGATCCCGCTGCGTCATCGGGATGCGCGTCAGCACCAGCGCGCCGACCACCAGCAGCCCGGCCACAAACCACAGCCCGGAGCTGAAGCTACCGGTGGCGTCGCGCAGGATCCCAATCAGCAATGGGCTGACGGCGGATCCGACGTTGCCGATGGCGTTGATCACCGCCAGCGCCACCGCGCGGGACTGCAGGCTAATCACCCGATCCGGCGTGGTCCAGAATATGGCCATGGCGGTGAAGGATCCGGTTGAGGCCATAATGATGCCAAGCAGCTGGATCAGGCTGTGATCGGTGGCCGAGGCCAGCATCCATCCCGCCGCGGCGAACAGGTACGGCAGGATGGTGTGCTTTTTTCGCTCTTTCAGCCTGTCGGAGCGTCGGCTCCACCAGATCATCCCGAGAATGGTACAAAACTGCGGGATCGCCGCCAGCAGGCCGATGACGATATTGCTGCTTCCCGTGTTGAAGCTCTGCAGGATCTGCGGCGTCCAGATGTTGATGGCGCTGAGCGTGTTGGTCAGGCAGAAGTAGGCCAGCGTGTAGAGCAGCACCGCCGGGGTCAGCACCTCGCGCAGCGTCGATCGCGGCGTGACGGACTGGGCAATGGCGACCTCCTGCTCGCGGGCGATCATCGTTTTCAGCGCCTGCTTTTCGTCGTCGTCGAGCCAGGTGGCCTGATCCGGCGTGTCGTTGAGGTAAAACCAGGTCACCACGCCGAGCACCACCGACGGCAGCCCCTCCAGCAGGAACAGCCACTGCCAGCCCTTCAGGTTCCACAGCCCGTCCATCGCCAGAATGTAGCCGGAGAGGATCGAACCGAGCATCATGGTCACCGGCATGGCGATCATAAACAGCGCGTTGGCGCGGGCGCGGTGATACGCCGGGAACCACCAGGTGAGATAGACCAGGATCCCCGGCAGGAAACCGGCTTCGGCAATGCCCACCAGCATGCGCAGAACGTAGAGCGTTTCAGGGCTGGTGGCGAACATGGTGCAGGTGGAGGCGATGCCCCACACCACCATGATCCCGGCGATCCAGCGGCGTGCGCCGATCTTCGCCAGCATGATGTTGCTCGGGATGCCGCACAGCACGTAGGTGACATAAAACAGCGTCGCGGCCAGGCCAAACATGGTCGACGTGAGGCCCAGATCCTTGCCCATCGTCAACCCGGCAAAGCCGATGTTGATACGATCGAGAAACGAAAAGACAAACAGGATAAAGAGAAAGACGATCAGGCGTCGGAACAGCTTGTTAATGGCGCGATGTTCAACAGCTTTATTATCATGGGCTTGCAGGGTAGAGGTCGTCATGGTGCGCTCCAGATCTTACGTTTAGTAGACGGATTTATTGTTATTAACTGACGTAACCGGTGGTTCGATAAAGCGTGCCGCCAGCGCTTCGGCGCCGCGGGCGAGCAGGGTGGTGTCGACGCCGACGGCGACAAACAGCGCGCCGATTTCAAGGTAACGTTTCGCCAGCGGCTCGTTCGCCATCAGGATGCCGGGCGCTTTACCGGCGGCGCATATCTGCGCGATCGCCTGCTCGATGGCGGCCTGCACCTCCGGGTGCTGCGGGTTGCCGGCAAAGCCCATGTCGGCGCTCAGATCCGCTGGGCCGATAAACACGCCGTCAACGCCTTCCACGTCGAGGATCTGCGGCAGGTTTTTCAGCGCCTCGCGGGTTTCGATCTGCACCAGCACGCACATGGCGTCGTTGGCCTGCTGCAGGTAATCCGGAATGCGGTTCCAGCGCGACGCGCGCGCCAGGGCGCTGCCGACGCCGCGAATGCCCGCAGGCGGGTAGCGGGTGGCACGCACCGCCAGCCGCGCTTCGTCGGCGTTTTGCACCATCGGCACCAGCAGGGTTTGCGCGCCCACGTCCAGCAGCTGTTTTATCTGCACCGGGTCGTTCCACGACGGGCGCACCACCGGCTGGCTGGGATAAGGCGCGATGGCCTGTAATTGGGTTAACACGGTTTGCACATTATTCGGCGCGTGCTCGCCGTCGATCAGCAGCCAGTCGAAGCCTGCTCCGGCCAGCAGCTCGGCGCTGTAGCTGCTGGTGAGCCCCAGCCATAAACCGATTTGCGGACGGCCCGCCTTCAGCGCCGCTTTGAATGCGTTTTGCATGGTTGCCTCCTTACACAAAGCGGCAGCTGATGGAGCCCATGTTGCCGTAGTCAACGTGGAAGGTGTCGCCTCTGCTGGCGGGCACCGGGCGGGTAAAGGAGCCGCCGAGAATAATCTGGCCGGGCTCAAGCTGCACGTCGTACGGTGCCAGCTTGTTCGCCAGCCACGCCACGCCGTTCGCCGGGTGGTTAAGCACGCCTGCGGCAACGCCGGTCTCTTCGATCACGCCGTTGCGGTAGAGCAGGGCGGAGATCCAGCGCAGATCCAGCTCGTCGGGCTTAATCGGGCGACCGCCGAGGATCACCCCCGCGTTGGCGGCGTTATCGGAGATGGTATCGAACACCTTGCGCGGGCGCTGGGTCTCCGGGTCAACGTTGTGGCAGCGGGCGTCGATCAGCTCCAGCGCGGGGATCACGTAGTCCGTAGCGTTGTAGACGTCGAAGATCGTGCTGTTCGGGCCGCGCAGCGGTTTTGCCAGCACGAAGGCCAGCTCCACTTCGATGCGCGGGACGATGAAGCGATCGACGGGAATATCGCTGCCGTCGTGGAAGAACATGTCGTCCAGCAGCGCGCCGTAGTCCGGCTCGCTAATCTGCGAGCTGGCCTGCATCGCTTTGGAGGTCAGGCCGATCTTGTGGCCCTTCAGCACGCGGCCTTCGGCAATCTTCAGGCTGACCCATTCGCGCTGGACGGCGTAGGCGTCGTCGATGGTGATCGTCGGGTAGTCAAGGGAGATCTGGCGGATCTGCTCCCGGGACTGTTCCGCCTGATGCAGACGATGGGCGATCAGGGTATGGGTATGTTTGTCGAGCATGGCGATATCCTGTTTTATATTTTTCTCCCTCTCCCCCTGGGAGAAGGGACGGGATTACTTAAACAGCGCGTGCACGTTGTTTTGTTTGTAATTGAGCGTCGGATGCAGCTCGTCCAGCTCGAACGACAGCGCCAGATAGCGGCTAGCCATCAGCTCCGCAAAATGCGTTTTGATCAGCGCAAACAGCATTTCACCGACCTCTTCCCGGCTCTCCAGGCTGCGCCCGGAACCAATCTTCAGCGTCATATGCACGAAGGCGTAATCGTGCCTGCCGTCGGCCATCTGCCAGGTGTCCAGCCAGTGGGCGCGGCTGCGAATGCCGCCGATGGGGAATATGCCCGTGGCGGCGAGCGCCTCGTTCACTTTGGCAAACAGCCCCGGCAGGTCGGCCTGCTCGCGGATGTTGTCGGTACATTCAGCAATAAAGTGCGGCATGGTGGCTCCTTACGCGGGCAGGGGGAAAACGGCGTTAACCTGGCCGGTACCGGAGCTGGCGAACAGCTCGGTGAGGAACTCCACCTTGCCGTCGTACTGGTCCCAGCCGAGCATCCCCAGCAGCATCACCGTGTCGTGCATGTTGCCCTCGCCGTAGCAGTAGTCGGCGTACTCCGGCAGCATGCTGCAAAACTCCTTAAACTGACCCTCACGCCACAGCTTCACCACGCGCTCGTCCATCTGGCGGTCGAACTCGCGGGTGTAGCTGTTCATCCCTTCTTCCGCACGCTGGTCGTCGATAAAGCGGTGCGACAGCGAGCCGCTGGCGAGCACCGCCACGGTGCCGTCGTATTTTTCGATGGCGCTGACGATGGCCTCGCCCAGCCTGCGGCTGTCGGCGAAGTCGTGAACCGTGCAGAACGCCGAAATAGAGACCACCTTGAAGTGCTTATCCGCGTTCATGTAGCGCATCGGCACCAGCGTGCCGTACTCCAGCTTCAGGCTCGGAATGTTGTGCGCTTTGGCGCGCACGCCGAGCTTCACCGCCTCGTCGGCGATGAGCTGGCCGAGTTCCGGATTGCCGTCGTAGTCGTAGGTCATGTCGCGGATAAAGTGCGGCAGCTCGTTGCTGGTGTAGACGCCCGA
This sequence comes from Enterobacter sp. HG048, assembly GCF_024702055.1. Lineage (NCBI taxonomy): Bacteria > Pseudomonadati > Pseudomonadota > Gammaproteobacteria > Enterobacterales > Enterobacteriaceae > Enterobacter > Enterobacter sp. HG048. Next base: position 176,053 of record NZ_JANLIZ010000007.1, on the reverse strand, counting down.
AAAATGGTCCGCACAGTTGATGTGGTAGGCGCTGTTCACCAGCCAGTGGGTGTCGAAGACGATAATGGTATCGACGCCCAGCTCCCGGCAGCGCTTGCTAATTTCTTTATGCCCGTCGATGGCGCCCTGGCGGCAGCCGTGGTTTTTGCCCGGCAGCTCGGAGAGATACATTGACGGAACGTGGGTGATTTTTGCCGCTAACGCTAATTTACCCATGGTCACATCCCCCACTTTGGAATCGGATGGTCGCCCATGGAGATGCAGACGTTCTTCATCTCCGCGAACACCTCGAAGCTATACTCGCCGCCCTCGCGGCCGGTGCCGGAGGCCTTCACGCCGCCAAACGGCTGGCGCAGGTCGCGCACGTTCTGGGTGTTCACAAACACCATGCCCGCTTCGATATTGCGCGCCAGGCGCAGTACCTTGCTGACGTCCTGGGTCCAGATGTATGACGCCAGGCCGTACTCCACGTCGTTCGCCAGGCGCAGGCCTTCCGCTTCGTCCTTAAACGGCAGCAGGCAGGCCACCGGCCCGAAGATCTCCTCCTGCGCCACGCGCATGCGGTTGTCGACGTCCGCCAGCACGGTCGGGCGCAGGAAGTTGCCGCCCTTCAGGTGCGCAGGCAGGTCGGTCGGTTTGTCCGGGCCGCCCGCCAGCAGGGTCGCGCCCTCTTCAATGCCGAGGCGGATGTAGCCGGAGACTTTTTCCCAGTGCTGCTGGCTGATGAGCGCGCCAATCTGGGTGGTCGGATCGGTCGGGTCGCCCACGCGCAGGCGGTTGGCGCGCTCGGCAAAGCGCTTGACGAATTCCGGGTAGATGCTCTGCTGGATAAAGATGCGCGAGCCGGCGGTGCAGCGCTCGCCGTTGATGGAGAAGATGGTGAACAGGGCGGCGTCCAGTGCGCGCTCGATGTCGGCATCTTCAAAAATCAGCACCGGGGATTTGCCGCCCAGCTCCATGGAATATTTCTTCAGCCCGGCGTTTTTCATGATGTTGCGGCCGGTGGCGGTGCCGCCGGTGAAGGAGACGGCGCGCACGTCGTGATGGCGCACCAGCGCGTCGCCCGCCGTTGCGCCGTAGCCCTGCACCACGTTGAGCACGCCCGCCGGAATACCCGCCTCCAGCGCCAGCTCGCCCAGACGGTCGGCGGTCAGCGGGGAGAGTTCAGACATCTTCAGCACCGCGGTGTTTCCGAGTGCCAGGCACGGCGCGACCTTCCAGGTGGCGGTCATAAACGGCACGTTCCACGGCGACACCAGCGCGCAGACGCCCACCGGCTGCACCAGGGTGTAGTTGAGCATCTTGTCGTCAACCGGATAGGTCTTGCCGTTCATCTGCTGGCACACCTCGGCGAAAAATTCGAAGTTGTGCGAGGCGCGCGGAATGAGCACGTTTTTGGTCTGGTGGATCGGCAGCCCGGTATCGGCGGTTTCCATCGCGGCGATCTCCGGCACGTTCTGGTCGATCAGATCCCCCAGACGGCGCATCAGGCGCGCGCGCTCCTTCATCGGCAGGTTAGCCCACTTCGGGAACGCCTCTTTGGCGGCGGCGACGGCCTGGTGAATTTCAGCTTCACCGCCGGCGGCGACTTCCGCTAATACCTCGCCGGAAGCCGGGTTGGTGGTGTGGAAGTACTCGCTTCCGGCGACGTTTTTACCGTTGATCCAGTGGTTAATCTTTTTCATTTTGCAGTCTCCTCGCTGACAATTCGGTTCACCAGGCGTCCCACGCCCTCCACTTCCACCACCACCTCATCGCCCGGCACCACGTCGGACAGCCCCTTCGGCGTGCCGGTGGCAATCATGTCGCCCGGCTGCAGGGTCATAAAATCGCTCAGGTACGCAATCAGGTACGGGATGCTGAAAATGAGATCGGCGGTGGTGCCTTCCTGGCGCAGCTCGCCGTTAACGAAGGTGCGCAGGGCGAGGTTGTGCGGGTCGGGAATGGCCGCTTTCGGCACGATGTGGGGGGAAATGGGCGTCAGCCCGTCGCGGCTTTTCACCCTCAGGTTCGGGCGGTAGTAGTTTTCCAGGTAGTCGCGGATGGCGTAGTCGTTGCAGACCGTATAGCCCGCAACATAGTCCATCGCCTCGGCTTCGCTGACCTTGCGGGCGGTTTTACCGATGACCACCACCAGCTCCGCTTCGTAATGCATGTATTCGATATTGTTCGGGCGCACCGACGTCTGGCCGTCGCCGTTGAAGGTGTTTGGCGCTTTGATAAATACCAGCGGCTCGGTCGGCGGCTTGAAGTCCAGCTCGCTGGCGTGATCGGCATAGTTCAGACCGAGGGCAAACAGCGTGGCGTGTGGCGGCGTGCGGTGCGTGTGAGCGACGTCGCGTTCATCTACCACCGGGTTTTCCAGCGGCGGAAAGCCTTCTGCCAGAATGCGCACGCGATCGCCCGGGCGGATCTCAACGCGGCTTTGCGGGGTGCCGAGCAGGATCGCATCGCCGGGATTGAGGGTGGCGAACTCGCTCAGGGTGCTCAGCAGTTCGGCGGCGTTACGCTGAAGATCGGCCGTGCTCCAGTGGTCCGCTTCGCGGCCGTTGATCTCGGTGATGATCGTCAGGCTATCCACGTTATCAACGGCGACCAGCTCGCCGAGCGGGCAAAATCCGTCCCGGCATTTGGCCTTGATGGCCGGGCGGTAGAAGCTCTCTTCCGGCAGGCTCACCTCGTTGGCGAGCGCGTACCCTGCAATGTACGCCGCGGCGTCCTCCGCGCGCACCCTGCTGGCGGTTTTGCCCACCACCAGCGCCACCGTCGCGCCGCTCAGCACCGTTTCCCCGTGCGGGAAGGGGATCGGCTCGCCCGCGCGGATCACCGTGTTATGCGGTTTGATAAACCACACCGCCGTTTTCGGCGGCGTGTTGTAGGGCGCTTTTTCAAAGGCCTCACGCCAGGCTTCGCGCTGGCTTTGATGGTTGAGGGCGACGGCAAAAACGGTACCTTTCATTCATATACTCCTCACCCCGGCGGTCCGGGTTGTGATTTCATTAATATGTTAATGATCTGGTTTTATGCTTTTGCTGTTTATTTCGCAATCAGAAGTGAAAGATTTGTGATGGGAATAACAATAAATTTACATTTCGTGTTTTGTTTATATTTAAATCAAAGGTTTAATAAAATTGATGGGTTTCTGTTAGACTTTTTGACGGAAAACGTGTTGTTTATAAAAGCATCTTTTAGTGATTGTTTACTTGTTAATGATGTTAAGGGGAGAGGCTATGCATGATTCATTAACTATCGCGCTGCTGCAGGCGCGGGAAGCGGCGATGTCGTACTTCCGCCCGATCGTGAAGCGGCATAACCTGACCGAGCAGCAGTGGCGCATTGTGCGCGTGCTGGCTGAACATCCGTCGATGGATTTTCACGATCTGGCGTTTCGCACCTGCATCCTGCGCCCGAGCCTGACGGGCATTCTGACGCGGATGGAGCGCGACGGCCTGGTGCTGCGCTTAAAGCCGGTGAACGACCAGCGCAAGCTGTACGTGTCACTGACCAAAGAGGGGAATGCGCTGTATGAACACGCCCAGGCGCAGGTCGAAGAGGCGTATCAGCAGATCGAGGCGGAATACACGCCGGAGAAGATGAAACAGCTGACGGCGCTGCTGGAAGAGTTTATTGAACTCGGAAACCGGCATAACGCAGCGCGGGAAGAAGAGTAAAAACCACAAATTCCAGGATGATTTTCGTAAAGTTTTCCCTTTCCAGGCCGAAAATTCTGTATCTGTCTGAGGAAAGAGAAAACATGTTAAACCGTATCAAGATTGTCACCAGCTTAATGCTGGTTTTAGCGATATTTGGCCTTTTACAACTCACGTCCGGTGGTCTTTTCTTTAATGCCCTTAAGAATGACAAAGAGAATTTCACCGTCCTGCAAACCATTCGCCAGCAACAATCCACGCTGAACGCCAGCTGGGTCGCGTTGCTGCAAACCCGTAATACCCTGAACCGTGCGGGTATCCGCTACATGATGGATCAGAGCAATATCGGCAGCGGCGCGACCGTTAACGATTTGATGCAAATCGCGTCTACGTCTCTGAAACAGGCGGAAAAAAACTGGGCTGCCTACGAAGCCCTGCCGCGCGATCCGCGTCAAAGCGATGCGGATGCCATGGAGATCAAGCGTAACTATGATATTTACCACGGCGCGCTGGCGGAGCTGATTCAGCTGCTGGGCGCGGGCAAAATCAACGCCTTCTTCGACCAGCCGACCCAGAGCTATCAGGACGGTTTTGAGAAGCAGTATGTGAGCTACCTGCAGCAGAACGACAAGCTGTATCAGACGGCGGTCGAAGACAGCAACAGCTCCTACAGCCAGGCTATCTGGGTGCTGATTAGCGTTCTGATTGCCGTACTGGTAGTGATCGTGGCCGTCTGGCTCAACATCAAGCAGACGCTGATCTCTCCACTGAATCGTCTGATCGACAACATTCGCCATATCGCCAGCGGCGACCTGGTGAAGCGTATTGAAGTTCAGGGCACCAACGAGATGGGTGAACTGGCCGACTCGCTGCGCCATATGCAGGGTGAGCTGGTGCGTACCGTTGGCGACGTGCGTAACGGCGCGAACGCTATCTACAGCGGCGCGAGCGAAATTGCGATGGGCAATAACGACCTCTCTTCCCGTACTGAACAGCAGGCCGCTTCCCTGGAAGAGACCGCTGCCAGCATGGAGCAGCTGACGGCGACCGTTAAGCAGAACGCCGAGAACGCCCGTCAGGCGAGCCATCTTGCGCTCAGCGCCTCTGAAACCGCGCAGAAAGGCGGCAAAGTGGTGGATAACGTGGTGCAGACCATGCGCGATATCGCGGGCAGTTCGCAGAAAATTGCCGACATTATCAGCGTGATCGACGGCATTGCCTTCCAGACCAACATTCTGGCACTGAACGCGGCGGTAGAAGCGGCGCGTGCGGGCGAGCAGGGTCGTGGTTTTGCGGTGGTGGCAGGTGAAGTGCGTAACTTGGCCCAGCGCAGCGCCCAGGCGGCTCGCGAGATTAAGAGCCTGATTGAAGACTCCGTGGGCCGCGTGGAAGTGGGCTCAACGCTGGTAGAAAGCGCCGGTGAAACCATGGGTGAGATCGTGAACGCGGTGACCCGCGTAACGGACATCATGGGTGAAATCGCCTCTGCGTCTGACGAGCAGAGCCGCGGTATCGACCAGGTGGGTCTGGCGGTAGCCGAGATGGATCGCGTGACCCAGCAGAACGCCTCGCTGGTTGAGGAATCTGCCGCAGCGGCCGCCGCACTGGAAGAGCAGGCGAGCCGTCTGACTCAGGCCGTGGCGGTGTTCCGCATTCAGCAGGAGCAGATGAAAGCGCGCGAGTTCGCTGCGGCTAAAGCGGTTTCCACGCCGGTGATGGCGCGTAAAACCGCGACGGCCGATTCAGGCGATAACTGGGAAACGTTCTAATCCTGCGCGTTGTGCCGGGTGGCGGCTACGCCACTCGGCAATATTACAGAGGCAGGCGCATGGCGCAGCGCGTCTCATACGCTAAGCCGTGCGCTGCTTCTTCTTCCCGTTTTTCACGCAGTTCAGGCGTGAGTTCAGTTACGTATTCAAACCCCAGCTTTGCATAGAACGGCGCGTTCCACGGTACGTCCCTGAACGTCGTCAACGTTAGCGACGCCAGCCCCAGCGTGCGGGCATGGTCAGCCGCACGGGCGATGAGCTGCCGGCCAATCCCCTTTCCCTGCCAGTCCAGATCAACCGAAAGCTCCACGATAAAAAGCGACGAAGAGTGCGCTTCGGCGAGGATAAACCCGACGGGCTGGCCGTTCGCCAGCGCCAGCCAGCTTAGCCCACGTTCGGCATACCCAAGGTGCTGCTCAGCGGAAATGACCTCGCCGTCGGCAAGCCAGGCGAGATCCGGACTTTCACGAAAGCGCTCGCCCGCCGCGCGTTCAATGGCGGGCAGGGCGATAATGTCGTTAGGGGTAGTGGGGCGAATATGAATGTGCATGGCGGCAAGTATAGCCTCACCCGTCGCCATTATTCCGAGCAGATCAGCACCGGCGAGTAAAAATTGCTGATCACCAGCGCGTCTTCCGGCGTGCGCTCTATCGTCAGAAGCCTTTTATTGCCCAGCGTCAGGCCCGCGACGTACTTTTCAAAGACCCCGGGCGGCATGGCATCGTGGCTAAAACGCTCCACTTTTTGAATGATAATTTCATACAGTTCGCCCTCCACGTGACGCCATTTAAACATCTCCTGGCGGGAAACCTCCCAGCTGCGCGGGGCATTCACCACGCTGCCGTTTAGCGTGATGTACCCCGTTTTGTCAGGATGAAAACGCATAATGATCTCGCCGTCAAAGGTGAAATCGTGGCTGTCGCGCCGGTCGGAGAAGGTCAGGTTTCCATCGCAGGCTACCGATAGCGGGGGCGTGTGGAAGTACCAGGCCAGCGCGGCGCCCAGCAGCAGCAGGTTGAGGAGCAGGATTAGCCAAACTTTTTTGTGTTTCATATCACCACTCGTAATAGTAAAGCGTACGACAGGCGCTGGCTTTGCCCCGCGTGAGTGAACACTGGGAGAGCACCAGCCGCCCTTCGTGGCCGTAGAAAAGCGTTCTCTGAATGTGCATATAGAAAATCGAATTTTTCAGGCACGGAAGATGGCCGTCCTGCTGAAGAGTCTGCGCCAGCCCAATCGCCTTCTCATGGAACACGTCCGCCAGCGGCGTAAAGGTGTAGACCGGACAGGTGCCGATATGCGTCAGCAGATGGATCTCCCGCTGCGAGTTTTCTGGCTTGATGAGCGCTATCCAGATGCATAGCGCAACGACGACCAGCGTGAGCGCGCCGCAGAACAGCCATTCCGGGCGAACGCGCCATGCAGCTTGCGCCGTTTCGGCGGTCGGTGGGGCCTCCTCCAGCGGGGTAACCGTGACGTCTGCGCTGAGCATAAAGCCTGTTTTCGGTACGGTAACGATAAACAGCTCGTCGGGTAGCAGGGTCGCCAGCATCTTGCGCAGAATGCTGATGTACTGGTTTAAGGAGTTATTAGACCCCTGGAGCCCTCGCCGATCCCAGACTTCCTGAAGAAAGGTTTCCCGTTCGACCACGTTCCCATGATGCTGAACCAGCAGCCTCAGGATGGTATTGGCCGTACAGGTGAGGAGCTGCGCATCGTCATCCGGCGCATTGATAAGAGAAACAGAACCGTCCTCGTCGTTATAGACGATGGCGTCAGCAAGCAGGTATTTCATAAGTTGTTGTAATAAAAACAGAGATAACGAATATAAAGAGAAGGCTTACGCCTTCCGGGCAGCACTGCTGGCTATTTTAACGCCACTGTTACCGATAACATTGATCCAGGCAGGATTTTGGGTGGTTTAATAAGTCAGCGTGATAATCACGTCATCAATAAATTCCCCGGTACCCGTTAGCGGCTGCGCCGGGACCTCGCCGTAAACGGTGTAGTTCTGGGTGCCGCCTGCGGGATTGGTGACCTGCAGCGCATCGCCGCTGTTTTGATCCCCCCAGCGTTGCGTGGCCGCCTCATCCTGCCAGAGCCCGTAGCGCAGGCACTGGCCCTCGCTGTTGCAGAGCTGCCGCTGATTACCGCTGGCATGGTTACCTTTGCCCATGGCAAGGGTGAACGCGATTCCGGCCGGACAGCGCGTGGTGACGGTGGCGGTGGATCGCGTCGGGCGCAGGGTAGCGGTGCTGGTCAGGGTGCCGAAGTTAAGCGGAGTTACGTGCTCGATGTAGCATCCCTGGCTGATTTCGGCCTGCGCGTTGGTGCCGCCCTGCACCTGCTCCCCCTCTGCTGAACCGTCCGAGCAGTTTTGCAGCGCATCCTGACGCATGGCGCTGTGCCAGGCGATGCGCAGATTCATGTTGTAGTTGTAATAGTGGTAGGCCGGAAGCTGGCTTTGCCCTGCCGGAATGGTGGCGATAAGCGGAAAGGTACCGCTGACGTTGGCATTGCTTTCCGCGGCCAGGGTCTGCTGAATCAGATTCCCGCTGCTGGCAGGCCCCAGCTCCTGAGCGCGCGCTGCGCCGTTAAGCAGGCGGAAGAGGAGGGTGTACTGTTTCCCCTCCTGGTCCCCCGGCGAGATCATCTCAAAAGGCGGGGCGTCTACGCTGCTCAGGCAGACGTTGATATATTCCGTCCTGCCCTCGTTGTCGGCCTGGCAGCTAAATTTTACCTCGGTGTTGACGGAGGTTGTATTGCCCGCCACGACGTTGCCAAAGTTAATGGCAGGCGTGGAGGTTATCCAGCAGGCTGCCGCCATCGCCTTCACGGACAGGACGAGCAGCAATAATAACGGCGCTCTTAATGACACAGTTGTTCTCCGATATTCTGTATTGATGACGCGGTACGCGGCGCCGCAAGCGTGACCCGGCATTCCCTCTCACCGGTCTTCACCACCAGTTCACCCGGCAGGGGCGGATCTTCAAGCCAGATAAAGCCGTCGCGTCCCACGATCGTGGCGCCCTGCGGCGTTGACACGACGCTGCCCAGCGGGAGCGGCCTGCGGTGGCTGTCGACCAGTCGGGCCTGAACCGTGACGGCGTGATGGACGTTAAAATCGACTTTTACCGCGCTGCTGTTGCCCGGTCTGGCATGCATGTCGGTGACGGGAGCGATCACATCGGCGGGCAGATCGAGCGGGTTAATGCTGATTTTGCTGTTGTGGTAACGCGGCAGGTCGGTCAGCATGAGGTAACCGTCCCCATCCGTTTCACCGGCCGGGCGGTTTTCCAGCATCACCGGTACGTGCCCAATGCCGTGCGTTGACACCAGCGCTATGCCCTGCTGGATATAGCGCAGCGCGTGCAGGCTGCCATCCAGCAGCGTCAGGCTGCCTTCGGCAGAGGCGTACTGGTTGCCCTGGTGAGCACCTTGCTGCAGCCCAACGTGCCATTCGCCCGCTCGTCCCAGATAGCCTACGTCCGCATATCTTTCACGTCGTTCGCCAAAGCCCTGGCCCAGCTCCCATGACCAGCCGCCGGCCTCATCGTCCGGCTGGTGGCGGTAATCCATGCGCGGTTTATCCCGGCTGGCCTGAACGGAGAGCGTGTCCTCGCGACCCAATGGGACGGAAAGCAGCAGCTGAACGTGACTCGACGAATCCGTAAACGAGCGGGTATAGCTCAGCGTGGTGGAGATGTGTGCTGGCAGCGACAGCGACCAGGAGGCGTTGAGGTAACGCTGTGTATTGCCCTGAATGTTCTGCTGTACCCAGCCCGCGCCAACGGTTCCGAAGTGGGGGACGGACTGGCTTACCCAAACGCTGTCGCTGCGTCTGACGGGCGCGGCACCGCTCATACGGGCGTTGTCGGCGAATCCCGCCCCGGTACGGACGGTGCTGGCAGAAATGCCCGTTCCTCTGCCGTTCCACTGCCAGCCGAGGCCCCACTGAACGCCCTGTCCGTAAGGGCTGTCGCTCACGGCAACGTGCTGGCTGACCACCCCTACGGCGGGAGAGACCAGCCAGTCAGCGCCCGTGCCCACGTTGCGCAGCCTGCGCTGCTGTTCCGTATGCAGCGCCAGCGTCAGGTGATTATTCACCCCATAGCGCCAGCCCGCGTCCAGCAGAGGCGAGGCGGCATAGTCGTCGGAGTGCTGGGCGTAGTTTTCCCGCATCCAGCCGATGTCCAGCGAGCCGCTGCTGAGCCCTTCCGCCAGCATGCCCGGCGCGCCGTAGAGATCGAGCTGTACGGCGCGACGCTGGCCGTTGATATCGGTAATGACCACCTCCGCCTGCCCGCTGCCGGTGAAGGAGGGCAGGGTATCCAGCAGAAAGTCTCCCGGCGTGACGCGCTGACTGCTCTGCTTAAGGCCGTCGATATACAGATCGACCGTGGAAGGCAGCACGGCCGTGTCGCTGTAGCGGCTGCGCGGTTCGGTATTAAGCTGGGGATTGAGCTCAAAATTACGTGCCCAGTGCAGACCGCCAAAGCGTACCTGCCGGCTCCAGCGGGTGCCGGTGGTGATGCTGTCGCCCAGCGCCAGCGTGGTCAGCGAGTCGGTATTATCCCACTGCCAGCGGGTTTCGAGACGGGTGTGGGTAGGCCGACCGGCGCTGTTTTCCTCCCCGGCATGGCTTGAAAAACTGCTGCTGAACGTTCCGGGTAATCCTCCGGACGCGGTCAGCATGGTCTGGGCGTTAAGCTGGCGCTTCCCCTGCGCATCGCTCGCGTAGAGCGCGTATCCGAGCGTATACGCGCTGACGGGCTGCGCATCAGGATAGCGGTAAAGCGGTGTGGGCTTTGAGACGGTCAGATGCTGCTGGCCCTCGAACGCCTCTGCCTCTGCGGTAATCGACACCTGCTGGGACAGCACGTCGACATTGACCTTCAGGCCCGGCAGGGACGTCAGCTCAACCCACCCGGCGCGATCGTCTGGGGCGTGAAGCCCCAGCTTTTTCATGTCGCTGCGGCTTATCCATAGCGCATTATCCACCACCCGGCAGGCCCAGAGCTCGCCTCGCGGGGCGTGGTTCACGGTAATGGCCAGCCATTGTACGGTGTCGGCGGGTTCAGCCCGGGCTGACAGCATGAGCGGTAGCCAAAACAGGAGCGCGAGAAGCGAGCGGGCGCAGGGGTATCTGGCTGGCATGGTGGTCATCATTGAGATAGACGCGCAGCGTGCTGAGCGCGTGTCGTGAAGCCTGCTTAAGCGGTAAAAGGGCGGTTTGTCCCGGGAGCACATAGCCCGCCAGGCCTTTAATCGAGCCTACAACCTGCCCATCGGCCGTCAGGGCCTCGAGGTGGCTCAGACGGATGTGGCGGTTTCCGGCGTTAAAGCAGCGGAGGGTAGCCGGCATTTCTGCCTGCTCACAGCTCAGTGCATCGTGGCTGGCTGGCGCGTCCTGGTTCCCGGCAATAAACACCGGAATCGAGTAGCGCAGCAGGAAGTGCACCGCGTTGGGATTGGCGGCACGGGACGTGGCGTCCGGCAGCTCGTCGATGACCAGCCGGTAACTTTGCTCCTGTGCACGGATGCCAGGCTGCATGACGATAATGCGCACCAGCTGCTGCTGGCCCGGCGCCAGTGATGTCATCGCCGGGCTGCTGACCACCTCCCCGGTGGCCACCAGAACATCTTTACCGTTTTTTTGCGTCCATTCGTATACCCGAATCTGCGCATGGATGGCCGCTTTCCCACTGTTAGTGAGATAGACCGCCGCTGCCCGCTGATTGCTCTGCAGGTCGAGCGTTACCGGGGCCACCTGAAGCGTGGCGGCCAGCGCGTAGCGCGACAGCAGTGCCAGCATCATGAGCCACAGAATGAAGCAGGGAAGGAAGCGACGCACGATCAGTACTCCAGTTTTAACGTGATATCGTCGCTGTAGGTACCTGCCTGGGCGGTTGTCAGCGCCCCGGCTTCAATGATGCCATACAACGTTTCCTCCTGTTCCGAACCGTTGCCGGTATCGTCCAGGCCATTCGTGCCGGTGATTTGCGTCTGTTTGCCTTCGTCGGCAAAGAGCTTCCAGGCAATCTTCTGCGCGCCCTTTTCGCCGTTTTCCGGCTTCAGCCAGAAGGTACCGTTTTCGCCGTCGTTGCTGGTGGCTGTGAGGGTGAAAGGCGTGCCGTTGGTACAGACGATATCGACCTGCGTTTTGGCCTGGATTTCGCTCGACTCATCGGAGCCGTGACGCGAGAAGTTGAGGTCGTTGGCTTTAAGGGTGCACGACTTCACGACCTCAAGTGATACGTGCATCGTCGCGCTTGCAGTACTGTCTGCGGCGATCGCAGCAGCAGGAAGCAGGAGAACGGAACAACATACAAGGGTGGGAATAATTTTCATGATCTTATTTCCTGACGTGAGTAACAGTGCAATTACAAAGCGAATGACTGAGCGTCCAGCAGGCAGAGTTTTCGATGGAATTCCGCCAGGCTGTGACAACAAAATTTGTTCATCGCGTTACGCTTGTGGGTGTAGATCGTTTTAGGGGACTTATTCATGATTTTTGCGATGCGAACCGGACTGAATCCTTTATGGAGCAACATGCAAACCCGCCTCTCCTGATGCGAGAGCGTGGCGGCGTTTTCGAAGGAAAATGTCGTGTCGCTAAAACAGTGGCTTAGCTGCGCAAACGAGAGGTTGTCCGCGACCACTCGGACCCGCTCGTTGCGCAGGCAGGCGTGAACGTCGCAGACCCGAGCGGCATCCGTAAATACCAGCCAGTTCTCTCCAGCGTGTGTATTGAGCAGCCGTTCCTGGAGATGTAAAAGCCCTTCAGAATTAACGTTATGAATCCAATACATCTCCGGGCGAGGGGTAACGGCCATCGAAATCATCGAATGGAGGCCAAGCCATAAAAACGCATTGCCGCTCAGAACGATGACCTGATAGCCAGCATTAGGAATGAAGGGCGTCATTTTTTGCCCCACAGATAGCCCTGGCCGTAGTCGGCCACGCTGGCACGGGCCAGCGCGAAATCCCCTGCGGTTTCGATGCCTTCTATCAGCACCTTGCTGGCGACGCGCTTGAACTGGCGGGTGAGATGCAGGAACTTTGCCTGCTCGATGCGTCCGCTCCAGAAGGTATGTTTATCAATCTTGACGCCGCAGAAGCGGATCTGGCTGGTCAGAAGATCGGGAAGAAGGTCTTCGCAGACATCGTCTGCCCAGACTTCGATCCCCCACTGGTGGAGCGTCGCGATGCATTTCCGCAGTGCCTGGCTTTGCGTATCCTCGAGCTGGACCATCGTATGGAGATCGGTGACCTCGATAGCAAGTCTCTCCGGGCAGGGTGTCTCTTCTTTTAGCCTGTCGAGGAAGTCCGTTTCCAGCAGTAAATCCGATGTCGCATTGAGATAATACTTGTCGCCATCCTTGCAAAACATGGCATGACGAAGCTGCGCAAAGAAGTGCGCTTTACGCTGCGTTGCGGGCATCGAGCCAAAGTAATCTTCAAGATTGACGTGGGGCTTTGCCGTAGACAATACCTCCCAGGCAATCACATTTTCACTGCGCAATGCCCGGATGGATTCGAACTTATAGCCGGTTAGCATGATAAAAGTGCGTAACGCTCCGTTGTGATTTCAGGAGTCGCACATTTTATGGATTTGTATTTTGGCGGGATATTTATAGATAAAAACGACCCATATAAAGTGTTTTTATCTAATTTATAAGCATGCTATAGGATTATTTATTTTCATAAGCGCCCGACAGTACGCCGGGCGCGACGCGTATTAACCCGCTCTGCTGACGATTTTGATTTCAACCATGCCGATCCCGAGCTCGCGCGGTGAGTGCCCAAGGATATTCCCCTCGTTCGTGGACTGCGGGTCCGGCGGCACGATCACCAGGGTATTGCTGCGCGAAGGATTCTCAAAATGCAGCGTCTGCGTGCTCACGTCGTTCCCGAGCGTCAGCGTCTGCTCCCGATCGCCCACGCGCACGGGGACGGGCTTGTTAGCGTTGGGGCCATACGCTCTGGCGGTGATCACCAGGTCGAACTGTTCCGGCAGGGGATGGGCGTACTCAATTTTTACCTCGTTGCCCAGCTGCGCGTTGGACCAGCGCCCCCACGACTCCGGACGCGAGATGCCGCTAAACTGCTTCACTTCCTCGGGCGCGCCGGCCACGTTAAAGATAAAGCTATCCGCTTTGTAGCGAATATCGTTATCGCTGACTTTAAGCATGTCGATGTTGTGCTGATAGCGCGCGGTATCAATCACCGTATCGTTGAACGCGGTTTTGCCTTTCCACTGCGCCTTATCCACGTGCTGCACGGTTTGCTCCCCGCCGAGCTGACCCTGAGAGACGCACCAGTCGGTAGAAAGCGCCAGCGGCTGCGACCAGAGCTGGCCCATTTTGTAGCACCGGTCGACCCAGACGAAATTATCGCGTGGGGCAAAATCGGCCAGCTGATAGCGCAGCGGCGCGGAATATTCGCTTTCCGGCAGCGGCTCGACGCGCCCCTCCGACACGCGCACCAGCAGCGGCAGACGGAAGCTGCTGCCCGAGAAGGCAATCGTGTTTTTATCCCGATCGACGGTGAAGTCCTTCATCTCTTTCGGGAAGTTCCACAGGCGGATAATGTCTGGCTTCCAGGCGAGAATTTTATCCTTCATGTTGAGAAACACTTCCGACAGGGATTGCCCCGACAGCGTGCTGCGGCCAAGGCCAATAAAGTTGTCGCCGCCCAGAATGTCCAGCACGGTTGCGCCGTTATCCATGGAGTTGCGTTTGGTGGCAATTAGCTCCTGCTGCGGCTGGTCGCCGCGCAGGACGAAGAACAGGTTGCTGCGATCCTGCTTGTTGAGCCGATCCCAGGCGCTGTTTTTCATCGCCAGATGGTCAGACGAAACGACGATGACGGTGTTTTTAAACCAGGGCGAGGCTTTGATTTTCTCGACCAGCGCGGCAATGTGCTCCTGGCTGCAGGTCACGGCGCTGAAAGACTTGTTGCTTTTGCCGTCCACGTCATAGCTTTTGCGTTTACAGCTGCGCGAGACGAACCCGTCCGGATGGTGGGTATCCACCGTCAGCGCAAAAAGGGAGAAACGCTTGCCCGTGCGGGAAAGCTCCTCGAATTTCTTCCAGGTTTCGTCGAGTACCGTATCGTCATAGAAGCCCCAGTCGTTACGGTAGCTCGGATCGGCAACCGTCGTTTTTAACTCTTCTGAGCCATACAGGTGGTCAAAACCGTGGGATTTCAGGAACACGTCTTTTCCGGCAAAGCGCAGGTTTGCCCCCTGCACGAAATAGTTTTCGTAGCCGGAGTTTTTCAGGATATCGCCGAGGCAAATATTCTGCGGGAAGAACGTCGACATCGAGGCTGAGGCGTTACCTTCAAAAGGCGCGAACAGCGGGATACCGCACTGGGAGGCAACCATCCCGGCAATCGTGTAATCCGTACCGGGCAACTGCATGGTGTGGCTGAAGTCGAGCCCTTCGTTTTTCAGCGCGCCCAGGTCTGGCGTCAGGTTCGGGAAGGCATCGTTATCAAAGTACGTGCGCTCCAGGCTTTCACCGTAGATGTAGACCAGATTGAGCTTCGGGTTGGCGATTGTTTTCGACGGTTCTTTGTAGTAAGCCGCGAAATCCGGATCGCCATCGCGCGACTGGGATTTCACCAGCTCGGCGATCTGATGGAACGCCGGGCTAGCGTCGACGGAGGCCAGCGCCAGGAATAATGCCAGCAGGCTGTAGCCATGATGGTGCGGAAGATGGCGACGTCGACGCAGCACCCAGGCCAGCGCGCCAAAAATCGTCACCAGCGCGGCGATAAGGCCGAGCCCCGGAAGAATGTATTTGCCCACACCCGCGCCCGTCAGGCTGTTCGTCAGCGTGTAGAGCACCGCATCGTTAATACCGTCACCGGTAAAGTAGTCGCTGGCGTATAAGGTAATGTTTAAAATAATAAAAATGCCTAGCACCACCAGCGTGGCGATAAACCACCAGGTGTGACGGCCGGCTTTCCAGGCGTAAACGCCGACAGAAGCCAGAAAAAGGATAAGAGACATGAATTCTGACAACAGCATATCCTCATGACGCCAGGTGCTTCGCTGGCTAACTGTTTATTTTTGAGTCATACAATGTAATTGCGATGTCGTTAAGCTGCAATTTTAGTGTCACGAAAGTGTGCTGTTGTTAGGATTTGGTTTAGAAAATCGTTTTTATGAAGATGGACACATCCTGACAAACGGACGCTGAGACGGTGGCAGGTGGGAAAAAGGCTCGTTTAGCGCCGCGCTGCAAGACTATCGCATTAAACGCGGCGTGTTGTGGCAGAAAATGGGGTGGCTCAGGAGAGGAAATTAACGCCTTGTTTCAGCACCAGATCGCAGGCTTTGGTTTTCACCTGTTTTGCCAGAGAAGAGTTGCCGAGGGTGCTCAGATTCAGCTGCTGGCCGTTTTGCGCGTTAAGCAGGCCCTGAATGCCGTCCATATAGTTGGTGTCCGCTTTCTGCTCCTGGGTATCCAGACCTAGTTTACCCAGCACCTGATTTTTCACGTTTTGCGCGTCGGTCACTGAGGCCAGCTTTTGCTTCGCGCAATATTCCAGAATCCCCGCCGCGTTGTTCATCGTGCCCGCGCTAAGGCTCTGAGAGCTGTTGCCCAGCAGGCTGGTGAGGGAAGAGGCGGAGAGTCCACCCTGAGAGCTGCTGCTCTCTTTGGTCAGCTCATTTGCTGCGCTTGACAGGGACTCCTGCCAGGACGCCGCTTGCGCTATGCCGGTCACCAGCAGCGCGCCTAAAAAGGTGCTGATTAGAATCTGTTTTTTCATCATGGCTCTCTCAAAAAGGTCCGTTTTGGGCCGAAGGGGTTCCAGTATATACCTATGCCCTGACGGCGATTCCTGGAACTGTCTTAATACTCTTTGCCGGTAACGCGGCTGCGGTAACTTTCCCAGTCGAAGATGACATAGAGACTGTTACCGAGCTTCATGCGGTCCATGACGCGCTCTCCCAGCAGGCGGGTCATCTCGTCAATGTTGTGGTTCGTCAGCATGCCGGTAGGGCGTTTGGACGAGGAGCGGCGATCGACAATCTGGTTGATGATCACTTTTTCATAGCGGGATTCTGTCTGAACGCCAATCTCGTCGATGACCAGTAAATCGACATTGCTCAGATCGTTAAGCAGCTGTTCTTCGCTGGTTTCGCGGTTGCTGAAGGTATCTTTCATCGCGGACATGATGTCGGCCACGGTGATGATAAGAACCGATTTACCCCGCAGAAGCAGCTCGTTGCAGATAGCGGCTGCAAGGTGGTTTTTTCCGGTGCCCGGCTTGCCGCTAAAGATGAAGCTGGCGATATTGCCGTCGAATTCATCCACGTACTGACGGGCGGCGGCGAGGGCGTTCATCTGCCCGTTGGTCTCGATTTTATAGTTATCGAACGAGCAGTTCTGGTGCAGGGGACGGATACCGGAACGGTTAAAGGTGCGCTGCATTTTCATCGCCCGGTTTTCCCGGGCGAGCGCGGCTGCGCGAATCTCACCTTGCTCTTTTTGCCACGCCAGCAGCTCTTCACCCGTGGTAAAGGCGGGCTTCACGTTGGCAGGCATCATTTTTTGCAGACGTTTCATCAGGTCGCCGACGTTCTTCATTTCGCACCTCGGAATCCGCTGGGGATCTGTTTATCCGGTTCTGAAAACGCGTTGATATCGCGTTTGGGCTGGCCGTTGTTGCCGGCGCGGGTAATTTGAAGATGGCGCGCGAGCTTTTGCTGCCACTGAATATGGGTGAAGACTTTACCTTCCGCCTGCCACCAGGCGGTAAACGCGGCGAGCTCTTCCGCGGTGGCCGGTTGGGTTAACGCAATGCCCCACAGCGCGGCCTGCCGCTGAAAATCCGCATCCGGCTGCCAGCCCGCGTACAGGGCAAATTTTCCCATCGGAACGGTCACCGGGACGTTAACCGGTTCTTCAAAGAACTGGTTGTCCAGCGTGATATCGCTCGCCGGGCGCGACAGTTGCGCTTCAATCTCCAGAAGCTGTGCCAGGCGTTCCGGCGTGATAGCGTAGAACGCCGGCGCGTTGTCGGCAAAAACCGCAACCGTGCCGCCTTCGGCATGGGTCAACACACCGCGTGGGTCGCGCATAAAGGCATCAATGCCAGCAATGCTGGTGGTCAGAATTCTGGAGGACATAACGCTTACTCTACTGATTACTACGGGCGTGATATGGGCTTATGGTAGCACAGAGAGAGGAAAGGGAAGGAGGGGATTTCCCCGGTGGCGCTGCGCTTACCGGGGCTACAGTCGTAGGCCTGATAAGCACAGCGCCATCAGATATTTATCACGCGATGATATTCAGGGTCACGTCGATGTTGCCGCGGGTCGCGTTAGAGTATGGGCAAACAATGTGCGCCGCATCGACCAGCTTTTTGGCTTCCGCGGGATCCATACCCTCAACGTGGATGTTCAGTTTTGCCTCGATACCAAAACCGGTTGGCAACGGACCAATACCCACTTCGCCTTCAATAAAGGCATCTTTTGGCAGGGTGAATTTGTCGCGTGCGGCCACGAACTTCATCGCGCCCAGGAAGCAGGCAGAGTAGCCCGCAGCAAACAGCTGCTCAGGGTTCGTTACTTCTCCGCCCATGCCGCCCATCTCTTTTGGCACGCCCAGTTTTACGTCCAGTACACCATCGGAAGAGGTCGCGCGGCCATCACGGCCACCGGTTGCTTTTGCTTTGGCGGTATAAACTACTTTTTCTAAAGACATGGCAGGTTCCTCATCTTGCTTTAATGTGTGCTATTAAATAGCGTACGATATATATGGATAATAATAACGCGTAAAGTATAGCTTTACGCGCGGTGTAGCTGTTGTCGCAAAAGTTCGAGCTGCTGTTTGAGCGCCAGCAAAGTGTCGGTATCACACTGCGCTGCGCAACCCACCGCATGGGGAATACCCAATGCCTGCTGCTGCAGTTCACGTCCCGCTTCACTCAGGGTGACGGCGACCTGACGTTCGTCTTTGCGCGAGCGGTGACGGTTGATTAACCCGCCGCTTTCCAGCCGTTTTAACAGCGGCGTCAGGGTCGCAGAGTCCAGAAACAGGCGTTCGCCGATGTCCGACACCGTGACGTCATCCTGCTCCCACAGCACCAGCATCACCAGGTATTGCGGGTAAGTCAGGTTCAGCGGTGCCAGCAGTTGCCGGTACAGCTTATTAAGCGCCAGATTTGCCGAATAGAGGGCAAAGCAGAGCTGGTTATCCAGCTTGAGCGCAGCGGTTGCGTCGTTCGTTTTCGCGTTCATGAGATGAATATAGATAGTGTGCGATTTAATTGCAAGCAATTTTATGGGCAGGTGTAGCGGAGCGCCACCTGAACGGCCATTTTGCGGTAGTGCTGGCGCTGAGCCTGTTCATCCGCCCCGTCTTCAAACAGCAGCGTAAAGGTGTAACTGTTGGCTACGTAGTGAAAGCTGAAGCTGCTTATCAGGCGGTGAAGATCGCGGGCGTCAACCGTCTGGCTGAAGAGCTGTTTTTCTTTGCCCCGGTGCAGGATGCCCTCCAGCAGGTCGAGCGCGCTACGGTTGACCTGGCGAAGATAGCTTGATTGCTGCATAAAGCGGCCGCGCTGCATGTTTTCCATGCAGATAATCCGGATGTAGTCCGGGTGGTCGGCATGATAGTCAAAGGTGGCTTCAACCAGGTTCACCAGCGCTTCGACGGGGGGCATTCCCGCCAGGCTTAGCGCTTTTTCACTGGCGCGAATCTGGGTGTAAACATGTTCCAGAACCAGGAGATAGAGATTCTCTTTATTCTTGAAATGGTAAACCACCATGCGTTTGGTGGTACCCGCTTTTTCCGCGATCTGCTCCATGCGGGCACCGTTCAATCCATACTCGGCAAAAAGCGCGATGGCGCTCTGAAAAATTTTCTCTTTCAGGCTGGATTCTTCGCTGTGCTCGGGGTGTTCGCTGCCAGGGTTAGCCACATCCTTTCCTTATTTTCACCAAACGGACCAGAAGGATTATCTCCATGGCAGCGAAATAACACAAATATCAAACGCGTGGGCGTTTGCGATACAGCCACAGTCCAGGGATCGACAGTCCAATAGAAAGCGCTCCGACGATTGACGACGCCTTAAGAAAGTTGCTCAGAAGGAGGATCATCTGCGGCTCGGTGTAGCCAAAATGACTGATTTTCACCGCGGAAATCATCGCCGTATAGGCAGATATGCCCGGGAACATCGGGATCACGGCGGCGACGGTGAACACCTTGGGATGCGCCAGATACCAGCGCGACCACTGGATGCCGATACTGCCGACCAGCATGGAGGCCATAAATGTTGACCATTCGATGTTAAAACCCGCGGTCATCATCACCATTCGCGAGCCATGACCAATCGCGCCCAGCAGCGCACACCACCGCAGAGCACGTTGCGGAACGTTAAATACCATCGCAAAGCCGACGGCAGGAATGGCGGCCAGAAGCATGTCCTGTGCCAGCGCCAGCAGAAAATCTATCACGCCCATCCGCGTAACCCCCAGAGTGTCATTGCCATCACTACGCCGATGCAGGTCGCCAGCGTCAGCAGGCTGGCAATAGCCCAGCGTGCCAGACCGGTATTGATGTGCCCTTTAAACATGTCAGCAACGGCGTTGATCAACGGAAAGCCCGGAACCAGCAGAAGCACGCTCGCGGCCATGGCAATCGTCGGGGTAGTGGCAAACTGCGGCAGGCGCAGCAGCAGGCCGGAAACCGTGGTGGCGACAAACGCGGTAATGCAGAAGTTAATTTGCGGATGCAGCTGTCTGTGCGTCAGCAGCTGGCGAACATACATAGCGATACTGCTGGCGAAAAAGGTGACGATCGCGCCATCCCAGCCGCCTTTATTAAGCTTACAAAAGCAGGCGCACGACAGCCCTACCATCACCACGACAAGCCAGCGCGGATAACGTAATGGCTTAATTTGGCTGAACCGTTTTTCAATCTCCCGAAGATCGAGAAGCTTATGTTCAGCAAGGATGACGATGTGCTGCACTTCGGTCACTACGTGCATGTTAATGCCGCGGTCGTGGTTTTTGCGGGTGGAAGTCAGGCACTGACCGTCTTTGATCGTGGTCAGCACGATGGCGTTGGATGAAATAGCGCTTTCGACGCTATCCATACCCAGCGCCAGTCCCAGCCGGGTGGAAAGCTCCTCAACCAGCGCGCTTTCCGCGCCGTGCTGGAGCAGAAAAAGACCGCATTGAATACATAGCCGCGTGATAGCACGCTGCGTTGACCGATCTGCCTGCATGTATTGTCCTGAAGAAGATGGAAAGTTGCCGGTTGGCCCATAGCGATTACTTTTAGCACAAAGTGCAGTGCCTCTTGCTGTGGGCCAGATCAAGGTTTATGCAAACAGTTGCTGCCCTTAAGTGCAGAAGGGGTTGGGATTAATTCATCATTTTAGTGAATTATTAATATTAAAGGATAAGTAATATATATTTAGTTATTCTAATTTTATATTGTAGTTATTTTAATGACACTGCAATTAAATTTAATTTCGCTTTGTGAGATATTACTGCTGTTTAGGCATTTCTTAAACTACGAATACATCTCATCTTCTGCTTGTATTAACCTGCTTTACACTCAGGGACGAAAATACTCATACGTTGATGCGTTTTAACGTTACTCATCAAATGAAGAATGGACACGGAGGGTCTATGTTGTCTTTGCACGGTAAGCATAGCGTTATCATTAGCCGGATACCGGTCATGCAAAACGGGTTAGGGGGCGTGATGACTCGCCATTTCCCCGACTTTGAATTGACCTATTGCAGCTCATTGCAGGAGTTAACACTGCTCCAGCTACGCCGCGCTGACGTCATCATTGCCGATATTACAGGCGAATACTGGAATCCTCGGGGCGCACTCGAAGAGTATTTCAGTTTATTGAATCAATACCGGAACATTCACTGGATCTTTTTAGTTTCGCGGCCACTTAACCCCGTTGCCGTTGAGTTACTTGTGCGCCCGGAAAGTACGTTGCTTTCTGATATGGAACCCATTGAAGGGCTGGTTAACGCGATTCGGGCAGGTAGCGAACGCGCAGAGCGGGTAAGCCAGACGTTGTTAACCATGGAACCTCAACGTCCGGAGGACGAAGACGAACAGGTTATCGCGCTCACGTACTCCGAACGCAAAGTATTGCGGCTGTTAGGTAAAGGATGGGGGATTAACCAAATCGCCACATTGCTTAAGAAGAGCAATAAAACTATCAGTGCGCAGAAAAACAGTGCGATGCGACGGCTGTCATTACGCAGTAATGCCGATATGTACGCCTGGATAAACAGTACACAGGGAATGCGAGAGCTGAGTTTGATGTCAGCCTATGGAGAGTTCGAGGAATGGAAAAAACCGATTCAACAAGACATATCGCCATCGTCGAAAATTGCACGATGAGTGCTGTTGGGCTACAGCATCTTTTTGCGATGCCCGGCCTGAATCATTATCAGCTGCATCTGTTTAGTGAATTTGACAGCTTTAAGAAAGCACTTCAGCACATCAATTTTTTCTCGCTGATCTATTCATATTCCGATGCGCGAGAAGAGCGTCGTAGCTGCCTGGCGCACCTGCGGGATTTTGCGTTTACGCATGGCCATATCCAGCGCATTATCCTGGTCGCTGATGAGATGGAAGCAAGATTAATTAGTCATCTTTCCCCGTCACGCCTTCACGGTGTGGTCAGCAAATCGCTGACGCTTGAGCGGCTGCAGAATGAACTCATGGTATTGCTGAGTGAAACCCTGCGCATCAATGACAATATGATGAATCACTGGTACCGGAGTCAAAGCAGAATGTTAAGCCCAACGGAACGGGCAATATTGCGTTATATGTCTTGCGGCTATTCCATTCCTCAAATCGCGGCACAGCTTGAACGCAATATTAAGACCATCCGGGCGCATAAGTTTAATGCGATGGTGAAGTTGGGGGTAAACTCTGACGTAGGGCTACTCGATGCGGCGGATATTATTACCCACCTTTCGGCAAGAGAACCGCGAAGTTCGGCACTCAGCAAGCCGACCTTTTTATAACCTGCCTGTTGCGCGCCAGACAGGATCTGGCGCATCAATCAGATGCAAACATCAACCCATTTTGCGGACGTCAGCTCTGCCATTCTGTCAGGTGAGATACGAACGGCACTATGAATTGCGCCTGCGGCGGGCAGGACTTCGGCGTACTGCTTTAATGAAATATCGCAGTAAACCGCGAGTGGGTTTTCCAGGCCGAACGGGCACACGCCGCCAACGGGGTGACCGGTGATGGTCACCACCTCATCACTGCTGAGCATGCGCGCTTTTGCACCAAATGTGTCTTTCAGCTTTTTGTTATCCAGGCGCGCATCGCCTTTCGCTACCACCAGAATCACCTCATTTTTCACCTTTAATGACAAGGTTTTGGCGATTTGTCCCGGTTCAACACGATGGGCGGCAGCAGCCAACGCAACGGTAGCGGTACTCTGGCTAAGTTCAATGACGTCTATATCCGGCGCGTTGTCGGCAAAAAACTGCTGTACAGACTGCAAACTCATTGTTTCCTCCTGACAAATATCCTGCGTAATCTGTCATAAGAATTTATGCTCTGTAAATATCTCTTCAGTAACAAATATCCCGAACGGCTGATTTCTGGATCCTCTTCACAATCACGGAAACCGGTTACAGTAACCGGTTGCAGAGCGTGATGCGTCGATTAATACTGAGTACGTAACGTCCCCTGTATCCAATAATAAGAGCAAATTATGAAACCATTCCGTCTGAGCAGTACCACTGGTCCACAAGCCAGCAAGGTTGTGAAGGTGATTTATGGAACAACGTGCGGCGCAAATGTGCCCGTAACAAACGTCTGACAGGAGATCTGCCATGTCTGCCAACCATGCTGCGTTTAACCTGATATTCCGTTTTGTTGAAAATTACGTCAGCCCGATTGCCGGGCGGATCTCTTCCCAGCGTCATGTGATGGCCATTCGTGATGGGTTCATCTCCGCGATGCCATTCATGATTGTGGGTTCATTTTTGTTAGTGTTCGCATACCCGCCGTTTTCGCCGGATACCACCTGGGGTTTTGCCCGGGCCTGGCTGGATATGGCGAAGCAGTTTGAAGGCCAGATCCTGACGCCGTTTGATATGACGATGGGCATTATGTCCATTTATATTTGTGCGGCCATCGCCTATAACCTTGGCAAACACTATGTCAAATCGCACCAGTTAGACCCGTTTATGTGCGCCATGCTGTCGCTGATGGCGTTTCTGCTGGTCGCGGCGCCGAAAACCAAAGGCACGCTGCCAGTCGACAGCCTGGGGGGGACGGGCATTTTTACCGCGATTCTGGTGGCGATCTACTGCGTTGAGATGATGCGTTTCCTCAAGGCGCATAACATCGGTATTCGCCTGCCAGACCAGGTTCCTCCGATGATCAAAAACTCTTTTGATCTGCTGATTCCTGTGCTGGTGGTGGTGTTGACGCTCTATCCTCTGAGCCTGCTCATTCAGTCTCAGTTTGGCATGCTGATCCCGCAGGCCATTATGTCGGTCTTTAAACCTTTGGTTTCCGCAGCGGATTCCCTGCCTGCGATCCTGCTGGCCGTGTTGATTGGCCATCTGCTGTGGTTCGCCGGGATCCACGGAGCCGCCATCGTCTCCGGGATGCTGCAGATGTTCTGGCTGACTAACCTGGGCGCGAACCAGACCGCACTGGCCGCCAGCCAGCCTCTGCCGCATATTTTTATGGAGGCGTTCTGGACGTTCTTTATCGTTATTGGCGGGTCGGGAGCCACGATGGGGCTGGTGATTTGCTATCTGCGTAGCCGTTCAGCACATTTACGCTCTATCGGTCGTTTGAGCGTGGTACCCAGCTTCTTTAACATCAATGAGCCTGTCATTTTCGGTACGCCAATCGTGATGAACCCGGTGTTCTTTATTCCGTTCCTGCTGGCACCGATGGTAAATGCAGTGCTCGCCTGGGCGGCGATGACGTTTGACCTGATTGGCCGCGTCATCTCAGTGGTCCCGTGGACGGCACCGGCGCCGATAGGCGCAGCCTGGGCCCTGGGATGGGATTTCCGTGCGGCTATTCTGGTTGTGGTTCTGGCCTGCGTATCGGCAATCATCTACTTCCCGTTCTTCAAAGTGTACGAGAAACAGCTGCTGGAGCAGGAAGCGGAAGAAGCGCAGCGTAACGCGGAAGAGGACAATCCGCAGGTGGCATAGTTAAAAACAAAACGGCAACTCAGGTTGCCGTTTTTAGGGTTTGTTCCTTCTCCCTATGAGAGGGGGGAGGGCATCGGGCCGGGCCCGACTACTTCAGCGTGCAATCTCCGCACTGCTTAACGTCCGGCAGGCGGTAGCGCTGGCAGCAGGTGCGGCGAACCAGAAGCCCATCACGGAGCACGACGGTACGGAATAACGGGTTGTCACGGCCATCGGAAAGCTGTTTTGCAAAGAAACAGGATTGACGCAGGGCATCAACGTTCTCATCACCAAGCAGAGGCTTCATTTCCGTTAAATACCAGTGGATTAAATAGCCCGTATTGCTCCAGATAAGCTTCGCGTTAATCTCTCCCGTCGCTTCCAGCGCTTCCACCACCGGGATCAGGGCCTGAGTGATAAGCCGCTCCATACGTTTCTGAGCCGTCAGGTGTTCAGCGTTCTGGTCTTCGTGCAAATCAATCCAGAAACAGGATGCGCGCCCGGTTTCGTGAAACTCGACGTGGAAATTATCCGGCGAGAGTTCCAGCATGCTCTTCTGGGTTAACAGCGCCAGCATGAGGGGAGGTACCATCAACCCGATATACCACTGCGCCCAGAGAGAGAGCAGTGGTTTATTTTCCCGCGTAAGAGTGGGCTGATTGCGATAGATATGGTCGGAATAGGTGGCCAGCAGCGACTGCAGTTTTGTCGGTTGACGCCACTCTGAGAGCGTCATGGCGTGGTTCGGGTGCGCTTCATCAAGGCGGATAAAGTCCAGCAGGTGGGCGCGCGTCTCCGCAATCTTATCCCGTATGGCATCCGCAAGCGAAGCATTCCCGCTGGTGAGAGGCGCTCGCCAGAGGAGGGGTTCGACGATGTGTGCGGTATGCGTAGCCATAGTATAGATAGAAATCTAAATGATAATGATTGCCAATCCTAACTATTGCTCATACCAATGGCAAGACTTTTGTCCGGGCGACACCGCCGTGATGTTTATGCCGTCTGCAGCTCTTCACTCAACAGAATGTTATTGCGCCCCATATGCTTTGCTTCGTAGAGGGCTTTGTCCGCTTTTTCCAGCGCGCCTTCCACGTCTTCATCCTCGAAAATAGCAATACCAATGCTGATGGTGACGTTTGTCGCGACACTCTCGTTAAACAGATGCGGGATTTTCAAATCGTAGACTTTCTGACGGATCCGCTCGGCCGTCTGGCGGGCATGTTCGAGAGAAATATTGGTCAGCAGCACCATAAACTCTTCTCCGCCAAAACGCGCCACAATATCGCGAGAACGCACGGCGTCGCGGATTGCCGCAGAGACGCGCTTCAGCGCCTGGTCGCCCATCATATGGCCATAATGATCGTTGTAGGCTTTAAAGTGGTCGATATCCATCAGCAGAACAAAATGCTCGCCATTTTCTACCGTCGGCAGGTTCTCCAGACGGCTTTGCAGACCGCGACGATTATAGAGCCCGGTAAGCGGGTCCATCATGCTGAGATCGGTAAGAGTTTCTCGCTCTTCCAACAGGCGAGAAAGCAATTCCTGAGCGAAACGATCGTTACGCGTTTGCAAAATGTTATGAATAGCAATTGCGACCACAGGAAGTGCGAAAGAATAGCTCATTCTCAGCCATATATCGTGATCGCTTAGCCACAGGCAGACAATAAAAGTGGGCAATGAGTGCAGCGTAAATGCTTTGATATTACTGGCGAATGCCAGCGTTCCGATAAAAAGTACCGTTAATAGAGCGATTAACAAATACGTCGCGTGGTCGTGAGTAATTAAGGCGAATTTAGACTCAATTTGCCAGGCCCACAAAATACCGAAGATCCCTGAAACAACGGGAATATTGATCTTCCGCGCGCGCTTTCTCCAGTGCCAGACGAACAGGCCGGTGCTGATGGAGAAAATAGCAATAAGTGGGGCAGATAACAGGCGTACAGAATTGAGCGGATTTGTTACCGAGAACACTGCCGAAGTTGCGTTCAGAAATAAAAATAAACGTAACGACAATTGATATTTTCTGTGAACCAAAGACCGCCAGGATTGTGATGTCATAGTCGTGCGTTTTTATTAAAATTTAATTAAAACAAATAAGTAGGTGCTGTTTCGCAATAAAACATGCAAAAAACTCAAAGAGTAATTATCAGAAAATCTTTAGATGTTGTTAACAGGTGTGCAATTTATCACCTTAGGCAATTCCTGTCATTACGGGAAAGGTAAAGGTCCATGGATTTTGATTCATTCAGCTGACAAATGATAATCTGTGTCATATGATATTGGTTATCATTATCGTTGTGAGAGGGCAGATCATGTTGAACAGGGCGCTTGGCAGTGGTTGGGGGGTATTGCTACCGGGAGCCATTCTCGGCGGGTTGATGTTTGCCGATCTCTCCCTTGATACCTGGAAAGCGCTCATTGTGTCAGGCCTGTTAGTCACGTCAGGCATGATCTGGCATAAGCAGCTGCGCCACTTTGTTTTACTGCCATCATGCGTAGCACTGGTCAGCGGAATTCTGGTGATACTGATGAGTTTGAAATAACAGGGAAAAACAAGAGGAACTTCAGAAGGGATGTAAGATAATTGGTGCGAGGGGGGGGACTCGAACCCCCACATCCTAAGGACACTAACACCTGAAGCTAGCGCGTCTACCAATTCCGCCACCTTCGCACAGTCATCTTACTATTTTTGATATCGCCTCGTTGGTGCGAGGGGGGGGACTCGAACCCCCACATCCGTAAGGACACTAACACCTGAAGCTAGCGCGTCTACCAATTCCGCCACCTTCGCCCAGTGCGAGCAATATCATTGTGATTTATGGTGCGAGGGGGGGGACTCGAACCCCCACATCCGTAAGGACACTAACACCTGAAGCTAGCGCGTCTACCAATTCCGCCACCTTCGCATACCATCGATACTGTAAAAGTATCGTAACCACGGAGGCGCATTCTAGATGTTTTCAGCTTTACGTCAACAGAAAAGTGCGCGCTACGCCTTGATTGCTGCAAAAATGGCCGATGCAGGCGCCATGCGGAGCCGGATGGCGCTTGCGCTTATCCGGCCTGCAGGAATGGCGATTACTTTTTGGCCTGGCGCGTCATGACGGTACGGTAGACCTTAAAGCGGCCGGTCTGGGCGATCACTTCGTGGAAGCCGAAGGTTTCGTCCAGCACTTTCGGATACGCCAGGAAGGCGTTCGCGACAATACGCAGCTCACCGCCGCTGTTGAGGTGACGGACTGCGCCACGGATCAGCGTTTGTGCCGCTTCCAGGCTGGTTTCCATACCGTCGTGGAACGGCGGGTTAGAGATGATCATGTCGAAGCGACCGGTGATGTCGGAGAAGACGTTGCTGGCAATCACCTCGCCTTCAATGCCGTTTGCGGCAAGCGTTGCGCGGCTGGCTTCAACCGCCGGGGCGCTCACGTCACACAGGGTTAAGCGCACTTTGGGGGAATGGCTGGCAAGCACGGTAGAGAGCACGCCCGCGCCGCAGCCCACGTCCAGCACTTTGCCTTTGGTGTGCGGCGTCAGGGTGGAGAGCAGCAGCTTGCTGCCCGTATCCAGCGCGTCACGGCTGAACACGCCCGGCAGCGTTTTGATGGTCAGACCGTCAAGCTGGTACTCGTCCCGGTAAGCCTGAGGATCAAACGTTGTCTGTTTTTCCAGACGGCCATGGTACAGACCACAGCGGCGAGCGCTGTCGACTTTATTCAACGGCGCGTAGCCTTCCAGCATCTGTTCAGCGCTACGCACGCCGCTGCGGTTCTCACCCACCACGAAAATATCGCAGCCGACCGGCAGCAGGGAGAGCAGGTTCATCAGCTGGAACTGGGCTTCCGGTTTATTCTTCGGCCAGTAGTAAATCAGCGTGTCGCAGTCGGCGATATCGCTCTGCTCCGCCACCAGGCTAAAGCGCGCGCGCTCGCCCATCTGGCGGCTCAGCACCTGCCAGTGGTGGTAGTATTGGGTGTGGGCACGGCTTTCAGCACAGTCGAAACGCGCAGGCAGGTCATCCTGCATATCTCCGGCAAACAGAATACGGCTTTCTTCGAAATCATCACTGTGACGCAGCAAGACTTCACTTGCCGGGGTAAATGCAGACATGAATTGTTCCTCAATAAACTCAGGCGGGGATTATAGTAGGTAGATGGCGCACTTTCGACACATTTGCTATATTTGCGCGCCTGAGAGACAGGAGTTTTCCCTATGACATCCCGACGAGACTGGCAGTTGCAGCAGCTGGGCATTACCCAGTGGGCTTTGCGTCGCCCGACGGCGTTGCAGGGCGAAATCGCCATTTCCATCCCTGCACACGTACGCCTGGTGATAGTGGCGGAAGAACTGCCTGCCCTGAATGAACCCCTGATCGATGATGTCCTTCGCAGCCTGAAGATGACGGCCGACCAGGTTTTACAGCTGACGCCAGAGCGTGTCGCGATGCTGCCTCCTGATAGCCGCTGTAACAGCTGGCGTATCGGAGAGACAAACGAGATCCCCCTCCAGGGGAGCCAGATCTGCACGCCAGCGCTGGACGAACTGAAAGCCAACCCAAAAGCGCGCAGCGCGCTATGGCAACAAATCTGCGAATATGAACACGATTTCTTCCCTCACGACGCCTGACCTGACCACAGCGTTTGCGATTGAAACACGCGCCCACGCGTTTCCGTGGAGCGAAAAAACCTTCGCCAGCAATCAGGGCGAACGGTATCTGAACTTCCGTCTGGACGTTGACGGCACCATGGCCGCCTTCGCGATCACGCAGGTTGTTCTTGATGAAGCGACGCTGTTTAATATTGCGGTTGATCCTGCGTTCCAGCGCCGTGGGCTGGGAAGAGAACTGCTCGAGCATCTCATTCGTGAGCTCGAAACCCGTGACGTTTTCACCCTGTGGCTGGAGGTGCGCGCGTCTAATGTCGCCGCCATCGCGCTCTATGAAAGCTTAGGCTTTAACGAGGCGACAATCCGCCGTAACTACTACCCCACCGCAGAGGGACGTGAAGACGCCATCATAATGGCTCTGCCGATTGGATAACGAATATAAGGTTGTAACGATGAAATGGGACTGGATTTTCTTTGATGCCGACGAAACGCTGTTTACGTTCGATTCGTTCGGCGGCCTGCAGCGGATGTTTCTCGACTATAGCGTGACCTTCACCGCTGAAGATTTTCAGGACTATCAGGCGGTCAACAAGCCGCTGTGGGTGGATTACCAGAACGGTGCCATCACCGCGTTACAACTTCAGCACCAGCGCTTTGACGTCTGGGCGGAACGCTTAAAGGTCAGTCCAGGGACGCTGAACGATGCGTTCCTGAACGCGATGGCCGATATCTGCGCGCCGCTGCCGGGCGCGGTTTCCCTGCTGAATGCATTGAAAGGCAAGGTGAAACTGGGGATCATCACCAACGGTTTTACCGCCCTGCAGCAGATCCGCCTCGAACGCACCGGCCTGCGCGATCATTTCGACGCGCTGGTGATCTCGGAAGAGGTGGGTGTACCTAAACCGGATCCGCGTATTTTCGACTACGCGCTGGCGCAGGCCGGTCATCCTGACCGCGATCGCGTCCTGATGGTGGGTGATACGGCAGAGTCAGATATCCTGGGTGGCATGAAGTCAGGTTTGTCGACCGTCTGGCTCAACGCGCATGGCCGCGTGAAGCCTGAAGGCATTGAGCCGACCTGGACCGTGACGTCGTTGAACGAACTGGAGCAACTCCTGTGTAAACAATGATTGCCTGCCCCCTATTGATGGGTAAAATAGCCGCAATTTTGTATTCCATGATGCGTGGCGTGCTGCCGCGCTTATAAAAGAAGATTTAATTATGACGTTGTCTCCTTATCTGCAAGAGGTAGCCAAGCGCCGCACTTTTGCCATTATCTCTCACCCGGATGCCGGTAAAACGACCATCACCGAGAAGGTGTTGCTGTTCGGACAGGCGATCCAGACCGCGGGCACCGTTAAAGGCCGTGGCTCCAGCCAGCACGCAAAATCTGACTGGATGGAGATGGAAAAGCAGCGTGGTATTTCGATTACCACCTCCGTGATGCAGTTCCCGTATCACGACTGCCTGGTGAACCTGCTGGACACCCCGGGCCACGAAGACTTCTCCGAAGATACCTACCGTACCCTGACGGCGGTGGACTGCTGTCTGATGGTGATCGACGCCGCGAAAGGTGTAGAAGACCGTACCCGTAAGCTGATGGAAGTCACCCGTCTGCGCGATACGCCGATCCTCACCTTTATGAACAAACTCGACCGTGACATCCGCGATCCGATGGAGCTGATGGATGAAGTGGAAAACGAGCTGAAGATCGCCTGTGCGCCCATCACCTGGCCCATTGGCTGCGGCAAGCTGTTCAAAGGGGTGTATCACCTCTATAAAGACGAAACCTACCTGTATCAGACGGGTAAAGGCCACACCATTCAGGAAGTGCGCATTGTTAAAGGTCTGGACAACCCGGATCTGGACGCGGCGGTCGGGGAAGAGCTGGCCGCGCAGCTGCGCGACGAGTTGGAACTGGTCAAGGGCGCATCTCACGAATTCGACAAAGAGCTGTTCCTGAGCGGCGAAATCACACCGGTCTTCTTCGGTACCGCACTGGGTAACTTCGGCGTTGACCACATGCTCGACGGTCTGGTGGAGTGGGCGCCGCAGCCGATGCCGCGCAAAACCGACACCCGTGAAGTGGAAGCTAAAGAAGAGAAGTTCACCGGCTTCGTGTTTAAGATTCAGGCCAACATGGACCCGAAACACCGCGACCGCGTGGCCTTTATGCGCGTGGTGTCCGGTAAGTATGAAAAGGGCATGAAGCTGCGCCAGGTGCGTATCGGGAAAGACGTTGTCATCTCCGACGCGCTGACCTTTATGGCGGGTGACCGTTCGCACGTTGAAGAAGCCTATCCGGGCGACATCATCGGTCTGCACAACCACGGCACCATCCAGATCGGCGACACCTTCACACAGGGTGAAATGATGAAGTTCACCGGTATTCCGAACTTCGCGCCGGAACTGTTCCGCCGCATTCGCCTGCGCGATCCGCTTAAGCAGAAACAGTTGCTGAAAGGCCTGGTCCAGCTCTCCGAAGAGGGCGCCGTGCAGGTCTTCCGCCCGATTGCTAACAACGATCTGATCGTTGGTGCGGTCGGTGTGCTGCAGTTTGACGTGGTTGTCGCGCGTCTGAAGAGCGAGTACAACGTGGAAGCGATTTACGAGTCCGTGAACGTCGCGACCGCGCGCTGGGTTGAGTGTTCTGACGTGAAGAAATTCGAAGAATTTAAGCGTAAGAACGAAATTCAGCTGGCGCTGGATGGCGGCGATAACCTGACCTATATCGCGCCAACGATGGTGAACCTGAACCTGACGCAGGAACGTTACCCTGACGTTCAGTTCCGTAAAACCCGCGAGCACTAATCCCCTCTCAGAGCACGGCTCCCGCCGTGCTCTTCTTTAATTCCTGTCTTATTAATCCCTTGCGGAATGTTCTTAATTCAACGCAATTTCACGCTATTCGCGCGTTTTTTACCCAATTCTGAAAGCGGCTCTGTGAGAGTGATCTATATTTAACTCAGTGTTTAACACCGGGCGTGGATAAATTAACTGTTCAATGCATGACTTTAGGTTATCCATTTTGCCCGCGTGTTTATTCGCAATATATATAACTACTAAGGAAGTATGTAGCCCGAATAACGGGTCAACACAGGAATAGATCGATGAATATGACAAGACTGAAGATTTCGAAAACTCTGCTGGCTGTAACTCTGGGTAGCGTTCTGGTGAGCGGTTCCGCTCTGGCGGAAAGCAGCACCATGGATAAAGCACAGTCCACGGCCGATACCGCAGGGCAAAAAATCGATAGCTCTATGAATAAAGTCGGCAACTTCATGGACGACAGCTCAATCACAGCAAAAGTGAAAGCCGCACTGGTGGATGATGA
The DNA here is from genome assembly GCF_024702055.1 of Enterobacter sp. HG048. Lineage (NCBI taxonomy): Bacteria > Pseudomonadati > Pseudomonadota > Gammaproteobacteria > Enterobacterales > Enterobacteriaceae > Enterobacter > Enterobacter sp. HG048. Next base: position 143,516 of record NZ_JANLIZ010000007.1, on the reverse strand, counting down.
AGCCATCAAAAGTACCGATATTTCCGTTAAGACCGACAAGAAAGTGGTCACGCTGAGCGGCTTCGTAGAAAGCCAGTCTCAGGCCGAACAGGCGGTGAAAGTCGCGAAAGGCGTTGAAGGCGTTGCGTCCGTCAGCGATAAGCTGCACGTACGTGACGGTAAAAACGCGTCGGTGAAAGGTTATGCCGGTGATGCAGCCACAACCAGCGAAATCAAAGCTAAACTTTTAGCAGATGACATCGTGCCGTCCCGTAAGGTGAAAGTGGAAACCACCGATGGTGTGGTTCAGCTTTCCGGTACGGTAGATTCGCAGGCGCAAAGTGAACGCGCCGAGTCCATCGCGAAAGCGATTGACGGTGTGAAAAGCGTTAAAAACGATCTGAAAACGAAGTAAATCTTGACCATTCGCCCGTTTGGCTAACACCTGCGGGCGATATAAGAACGACTCTGGAAAAACGCCGGTGAGTGACCTGAGCGCTCACGTTTAGCGGCCGACATTAACTATGGTAAAGGAGAAGCTTATGTTTCGTTGGGGCATTATATTTCTGGTTATCGCGTTAATTGCCGCCGCATTGGGCTTTGGTGGACTGGCAGGTACAGCGGCATGGGCAGCTAAAATTGTCTTCGTTGTGGGTATTATTCTGTTCCTGGTCAGCCTGTTTACGGGGCGTCGACGTCCATAGCAAACGCAATATTTCTTAAACAAAATAAAGCCAGTCACTGTGACTGGCTTTTTCTTATTTGCGTAACAGGGCGGGTGCGTTACTGTGGTGTTATAAAATAATCAAAAACAGGAAAGCAGAGGTGGGGCAACGAATTCCCGTTACGCTCGGCAATATTGCGCCGCTGACGTTAAAACCGTTCCGCGCAGGTCAACTCGCGCTGGTCTGCGAAGGTGGAGGACAGCGCGGCATTTTCACCGCCGGCGTGCTGGACGAATTTATGCGCGCGCAGTTCAACCCGTTTGACCTTTACTTCGGCACCTCTGCCGGGGCGCAGAACCTCTCTGCTTATGTTTGTAATCAACCTGGCTATGCGCGAAGGGTAATCATGCGCTACACCACGGCAAAAGAATTTTTTAATCCGGTGCGCTTTGTGCGCGGCGGCAACCTGATCGATCTTGACTGGCTGCTGGAGTCGACCTCCAGCCAGATGCCGCTGGCCATGGATACCGCTGCCCGTCTGTTTGATAGCGGCAAAGAGTTCTGGATGTGCGCCAGCCGGGGCGATGACTATTCGCCGGGCTATTTTTCTCCTCAGAAGGAGAACTGGCTGGACATCATCCGCGCCTCCAGCGCGATCCCCGGCTTTTATCGTACCGGTGCCCTGCTGGACGGCATTAGCTACCTGGACGGTGGGATCAGTGACGCGGTGCCGGTGCAGGAAGCCGCCCGGCGCGGGGCGAAAACCATTGTGGTGATCCGTACCGTGCCGTCGCAAATGTATTACACGCCGCAGTGGTTTAAACGGATGGAGCGCTGGCTGGGCGACAGCAGCCTACAGCCGCTGGTGAACATCGCGAAGCAGCATGAAACCACCTACGGCGCGATGCAGCGCTTCATTGAAAAACCGCCGGGCAAGCTGCGTATTTTTGAAATCTATCCGCCTAAGCCGCTGCTGAGCATGGCCCTGGGCAGCCGCGTCCCTGCGCTGCGCATGGATTACAAAACGGGGCGGCTGTGCGGGCGCTATTTCCTGGCTACGGTGGGGAAAATGCTGGCGGAGCAACCGCCGCTTCATCGTCATAAACGCATTATTTTGCCGCCTGCGATTGTCGCCAATGACGCTCTGACGACGCCGCTGGTGGATATTCCGCAGGCGAATGACGCTTTACTGGATAACGAGGATCTGGCGTGACGTACCGCTTTGTCGATACCCATTGTCACTTTGATTTCCCGCCTTTTACGGGAGATGAAGAGCAAAGCATTGCGAAAGCTGCCGAGGCAGGCGTTCAGGCCATCATTGTGCCGGCAGTGGAAGCGGCCTATTTTTCCCGGGTGTTGGATCTTTCCACCCGGCACCCCGCGCTCTATGCCGCGCTTGGCCTGCATCCGATCGTGATTGAGCGGCATCTTGATGAGCACATTGAGAGGCTTGATGAGGTCGTGCAGACCGCAGGAGACAAACTTGTCGCCATCGGTGAGATCGGCCTCGATCTTTACCGTGAGGATCCGCAGTTTGAGCGCCAGCAGACGATCCTCGACGCGCAGCTCAGGCTGGCGAAGCGCCACGATCTGCCGGTGATCCTCCACTCAAGACGCACGCACGATAAGCTGGCGATGCACCTGAAACGCATCGATCTGCCGCGCAGGGGCGTAGTGCACGGTTTCTCCGGCAGCCTGCAGCAGGCGCAGCGTTTTATTGAGCTGGGTTATAAAATCGGCGTCGGTGGCACCATTACCTATCCGCGTGCCAGTAAAACTCGGGACGTAATGGCACAGCTGCCGCTGTCGGCGCTTCTGCTGGAAACCGACGCGCCGGATATGCCGCTGAATGGTTTTCAGGGCCAGCCGAATCGCCCGGAACAGGCGGCGCGCGTGTTTACCACCCTGTGTGAACTGCGACAGGAGCCAGAAGAGGTGATTGCCGGTGCGCTGCTTGAAAACACCCGTTCGGTATTTGGCATCACGCTATAGGTAAAGCGCCGGACGAATCACCGTTATCTTCTGTTTTTCCAGCGCCCGCGCCAGCGGTTCAACGTCCTCGGGCGTGGCGCTGCGCCACGACGCCGCCTCACCGTAAACGCCATGCGCATGAAACGCGTTGATGCGCACCGGAACATTCCCAAGCCCGTGGATAAAGGTCGTTAGCGGTTTGAGGTGTTCCAGATAATCACACTGCTCCGGAATCACCAGCAGGCGGAGCTCCGTCAAACGGTGACGATCTGCCAGCCAGCGGATGCTCTGCTTGATCTGCGGGTTTTCGCGCCCGGTCAGGAAGCGGTGATGCGCGTTCCCCCACGCCTTCAGATCCAGCATCGCGCCATCCAGTACCGGCAGCAGCTTTTGCCAGCCGGTTTCGCTTAACAGACCGTTGCTGTCTACCAGGCAGGTGAGGTGGCGCAGGGCGGGATCGGCTTTGATCGCGGTGAACAGGGCAATCAAAAACGGCAATTGCGTTGTGGCTTCACCGCCGCTCACGGTGATCCCTTCGATAAACGGGGTGGATTTGCGGACCTGGGTGAGGATCTCTTCCACGCTGAAGCGGTGCGCCATAGGCGTTGCCTGCTGCTGGCACAATTGCAGACAGGTGTCGCACTGCTGGCAGTCACTCTCCTGCCACCAGACGCGTCCAGCCTGAATAGTCAGCGCGTCGTGCGGGCAGTGGGGCACGCAGTCCCCGCAGTCGTTGCAGCGGCCGATCGTCCACGGGTTGTGGCAGGTTTTACAGCGCAGGTTGCAGCCCTGCAGAAACAGGGCCAGGCGGCTGCCCGGCCCGTCCACGCAGGAAAAAGGAATGACCTGACTAACTAAAGCGCATCTGCTGTTCATGGCTTATCACGCGCGGCTGACGTTCCAGAATGCGGGTATTACGTGCGGCCTCTTCGCCCAGCCACGTGGTATTGGTGCGCGATCCGGCTTCCCGGTATTTCTCCAGATCCGATAGTCGCACCATATAACCGGTCACGCGGACCAGATCGTTACCCGCTACGTTGGCGGTAAATTCACGCATACCCGCCCTGAACGCGCCCAGGCAAAGCTGAACTACCGCCTGCGGGTTACGTTTTACCGTCTCATCCAGCGTCAGGATATCGCTTATCCCGGAAGAGTAGTGTTTGTGGTGAGGAGCTACCGCCAGCAAATGGCTGATGGGATCCGGCTCGTCGCCGTAGGGCAGACGCGCGCCCGGCGTGGTGCCCGAGTCGGAACTGATCCCCGACTGCGCATGGAGCATCGCGCGCTGCTTCCTGCCGTACTTCACCGGCGTGTTTTCGACAAACGCCGCAAGCTGTTCGCTGATGCGATAGCCCAGCGCGTTGGCCTGTTCATCCTTTCCGTAGCGTCCCGCTATTCCTGCTTTCTCACAGAGCGCGTTTACCGCTTCCGCCAGGCCGTACATGCCAAACATGGGCACAAACCGATCGTCATCAATCAGCCCCTCTTTCACCAGGAAGCTATTCTCAAAGAAGCCGGATTGCTCGTACAGGAAACCGCAGCGCGCATCGATGATGGCAATTTGCTGCTGGCAGTAGTGCGGGAGCGTGCGGGTGAAGAAGTCGTCAATGGATGTGCTGCGTTCAGCAATGGCTTTGAGGTTAAGGCGCACCAGGGTGCTGCCACCGCCTGCAAGCGGCAGAGAGTTGTAACAGCTCACCACGCCGTAACGGCCTTTTGTGAAAATTTTATCATTCACTGGGCCATTAGAAATGTGCGGTTTGCTGCATTCACATATGTTTTTTGCCACCTCAAGCAGCAGGTCGTCAGGGGTGATATCGAGATCGTAGATAAAGGTCAGGTTCGGTGCAACCTGCTTCAGCTCTGCATCGGCACGCAGAATGGCACGGGTAATGGGGCCGTCAGCAGGCCCGATGTTTGCGTGCATAAACGCATCCGGCAGCGTACGGTCGAGATAGCGCCAGAAACGTTTTACTCGGCTATCGATCTCTTCTTGTGTTAGAATTCTAACATATGGAGTTAATATCGCATCAAGCTGACCGAGATAGACCGGCATCGATGTGACGGAAGGAACATGATGGTAGAGGATGGTTAACAGCGAGAGGGCGTCGTCGAGATCTTTCGCGCCTTCCAGCTCCAGCCACGCTGAACCGTTAGCGAGAAATTTTGCGTAATCCGGCAGAACGTAACGGGGTTTGTAAGGCGCATGGCCTTCGAACATGTCGCAGATAAACCCCTCGTCCAGCGCGGCGCGCGCAGCTTCAGGAAGTGCCGGATAAGGCAGGTTGTTCTCCGCTTCCAGCGCCAGAAAATGACGTTTTTGTTCCGGGGTTAACACCGGGCTTGTCACAATCTGCTGGCAACGTTGTTGCAGGGCGTCGGGCATGTTCACTTCCTTGAATATTCTACGGATGATGAACGGATTGTAGAAAGCCAGCCTGTCGGCGCTTTTGATCCGACAGGGGGTATCGCTGCTTTAGTCGGCAATTCGCAGGCTAAAGTTTGAAGAAGATCTCATTACAGTAATGCAAATTTGTACGCAGTTTTCATTAACTGTGATGAATGTCGAAGTGTGGATGCGGGTGAATGTTAGAATACTCACAGACCCGCAAGGTAAAATTTATACGGCACTGCCGTTGGAGATTGTTATGACCGATTTAACTGCAAGCAGCCTGCGCGCGTTGAAACTGATGGACCTGACCACCCTGAACGATGACGACACCAATGAAAAAGTCATCGCCCTGTGCCATCAGGCGAAAACGCCGGTGGGTAATACCGCAGCCGTTTGTATCTACCCGCGCTTTATCCCTATTGCCCGTAAGACTCTGAAAGAGCAGGGTACGCCGGACGTGCGCATTGCAACCGTAACTAACTTCCCGCACGGCAACGATGATATCGAGATTGCGCTGGCTGAAACCCGCGCGGCGATTGCTTACGGCGCAGACGAAGTTGACGTGGTGTTCCCGTACCGCGCGCTGATCGCCGGCAACGAGCAGGTCGGTTTTGACCTGGTGAAAGCCTGTAAAGACGCGTGCGCGGCGGCAAACGTGCTGCTGAAAGTGATCATCGAAACCGGCGAGCTGAAAGAAGAAGCGCTGATTCGTAAAGCATCTGAAATCTCCATCAAAGCCGGTGCGGATTTCATTAAAACCTCTACCGGTAAAGTGCCGGTGAATGCGACCCCGGAAAGCGCGCGCATCATGATGGAAGTGATCCGCGACATGGGCGTATCCAAAACCGTTGGTTTCAAACCCGCGGGCGGCGTGCGTACTGCCGAAGACGCGCAGCAGTTCCTGGCGATTGCCGACGAGCTGTTTGGCGCCGACTGGGCGGACTCCCGTCACTACCGCTTCGGCGCGTCCAGCCTGCTGGCTAGCCTGCTGAAAGCGCTGGGTCACGGCGACGGTAAGAGCGCAAGCAGCTACTAAGATTTGAATTGCCGGGTGAGCGTAGCGACCCCGGCCTACTTCGGGAGGTTACCGTGTTTCTCGCACAAGAAATTATTCGTAAAAAACGTGATGGTCATGCATTAAGCGACGAAGAGATCCGCTTCTTTATCAACGGCATTCGTGATAACACCGTCTCTGAAGGGCAGATTGCGGCTCTGGCGATGACCATTTTCTTCCACGATATGTCGATGCCTGAGCGCGTGTCGCTGACCATGGCGATGCGAGATTCAGGAACCGTTCTGGACTGGAAAAGCCTTAACCTTAACGGCCCGATTGTGGATAAACACTCCACCGGCGGCGTGGGCGATGTGACGTCTCTGATGCTCGGCCCGATGGTGGCAGCCTGCGGCGGTTATATCCCGATGATCTCCGGACGTGGCCTGGGCCACACCGGCGGTACGCTCGACAAACTGGAAGCCATTCCGGGCTTCGATATCTTCCCGGACGACAACCGCTTCCGCGACATTATTAAAGACGTTGGTGTGGCGATTATCGGCCAGACCAGCTCTCTTGCTCCGGCAGACAAGCGTTTCTACGCGACCCGCGACATCACCGCGACCGTTGACTCCATCCCGCTGATCACCGCCTCTATCCTGGCGAAGAAACTGGCAGAAGGGCTGGACGCGCTGGTGATGGACGTGAAGGTCGGCAGCGGCGCGTTTATGCCGACGTATGAACTCTCAGAGGCGCTGGCCGAAGCGATCGTGGGCGTGTCCAACGGTGCGGGCGTGCGCACCACTGCGCTGCTCACCGACATGAACCAGGTGCTGGCGTCCAGCGCCGGTAACGCCGTCGAAGTGCGTGAAGCGGTGCAGTTCCTGACCGGTGAATACCGCAACCCACGTCTGTTCGACGTCACCATGGCACTGTGCGTTGAGATGTTAATCTCCGGCAAGCTGGCCAAAGACGACGCAGAAGCCCGCGCGAAACTGCAGGCGGTGCTGGACAACGGCAAAGCGGCGGACATTTTCGGCCGCATGGTAGCAGCCCAGAAAGGCCCGACCGATTTCGTCGAAAACTACGCGAAATACCTGCCAACCGCGACGCTCAGCAAAGCGGTGTATGCCGATAGCGAAGGGTTTGTCTCTGCAATGGACACCCGTGCGCTGGGTATGGCGGTGGTCTCAATGGGCGGCGGCCGTCGTCAGGCGTCAGACACCATTGATTACAGCGTCGGCTTTACCGATATGGCCCGTCTGGGCGACAGCGTTGACGGTCAACGTCCGCTGGCGGTGATCCACGCGAAAGACGAAGCCAGCTGGCAGGAAGCGGCTAAAGCGGTGAAAGCGGCTATTACGCTTGACGATAAAGCGCCGGAAACCACACCGACTGTCTATCGCCGTATCACCGAATAGCGGTATACTGATCTGATCGATAATTTTTGAAGCACTACGTACGGAGAACAATTATGAAACGTGCATTTATTATGGTGCTGGACTCATTCGGCATCGGCGCAACCGAAGATGCAGAACGTTTTGGTGACGTGGGTTCCGATACCATGGGCCATATCGCGGAAGCCTGTGCAAAAGGCGAAGCGGACAACGGTCGTAAAGGCCCTCTGACTCTACCTAACCTGACCCGCCTCGGGCTGGTGAAAGCGCATGAAGGCTCTACCGGTAAAATCGCAGCCGGTATGGACGGCAACGCGGAAGTCGTGGGCGCCTACGCCTGGGCTCACGAGCTCTCCTCCGGTAAAGACACCCCGTCTGGCCACTGGGAAATCGCCGGTGTGCCGGTGCTGTTCGACTGGGGTTACTTCTCCGATCACGAGAACAGCTTCCCGCAGGAGCTGCTCGATAAGCTGGTGAAGCGTGCCAACCTGCCGGGCTACCTCGGTAACTGCCACTCTTCCGGTACCGTGATTCTGGATCAGCTCGGCGAAGAGCACATGAAAACCGGCAAGCCGATTTTCTATACCTCTGCTGACTCCGTGTTCCAGATTGCGTGCCATGAAGAGACGTTTGGCCTGGACAAACTCTACGAGCTGTGTGAAATCGCTCGTGAAGAGCTGACCGAAGGCGGCTACAACATTGGTCGCGTGATCGCACGTCCGTTCATCGGCGACAAAGCGGGTAACTTCCAGCGTACCGGTAACCGTCACGATCTGGCCGTTGAGCCACCGGCGCCAACCGTGCTGCAGAAGCTGGTTGAAGAGAAAGATGGTCACGTGGTGTCCGTGGGTAAAATCGCGGATATCTACGCTAACTGCGGCATCACCAAAAAAGTGAAAGCCACCGGTCTGGATGCGCTGTTCGATGCCACCATCAAAGAGATGAAAGAAGCGGGCGACAAGACCATTGTCTTCACCAACTTCGTGGACTTCGACTCCTCCTGGGGCCACCGTCGCGACGTCGCAGGCTATGCGGCTGGTCTTGAGCTGTTCGACCGCCGTCTGCCGGAGCTGATGGAGCTGGTGGGCGAAGATGACATTCTGATCCTGACCGCGGACCACGGCTGTGACCCAACCTGGACCGGTACCGACCACACCCGTGAGCACATTCCGGTGCTGGTGTACGGCCCGAAAGTGAAGCCGGGCTCGCTCGGTCACCGTGAAACCTTCGCGGACATAGGCCAGACCCTGGCGAAATACTTTGGTACGTCTGACATGGAATATGGCAAGGCCATGTTCTGAATCATGTTGGGTGAGGCCTGATGCCCTCACCCCTGCCCTCTCCCACAGGAAGAGGGTGAATAGAATAAACAATGTAAAAGGAACTGAAGATGGCAACTCCTCACATTAACGCAGAAATGGGTGATTTCGCTGACGTCGTATTGATGCCGGGCGACCCGCTGCGCGCGAAGCACATTGCAGAAACTTTCCTGGAAGACGTGCGTGAAGTGAACAACGTTCGCGGCATGCTGGGCTTCACCGGTACCTATAAAGGCCGCAAAATTTCCGTTATGGGCCACGGTATGGGTATCCCATCCTGCTCTATCTATACTAAAGAGCTGATCACCGACTTCGGCGTGAAGAAAATCATCCGCGTTGGCTCCTGCGGCGCGGTGCGTATGGACGTTAAGCTGCGCGACATCGTTATCGGTATGGGTGCCTGCACCGATTCCAAAGTTAACCGCATGCGTTTCAAAGACCATGACTTCGCGGCGATTGCTGACTTCGGCATGGTGCGTGACGCGGTTGACGCGGCAAAAGCGCTGGGCGTTGAAGCGCGCGTGGGTAACATCTTCTCTGCCGATCTGTTCTATGCCCCGGACGGCGGCGAGATGTTCGACGTGATGGAGAAATACGGCATTCTGGGCGTGGAAATGGAAGCGGCGGGTATCTACGGCGTGGCGGCTGAGTTTGGTGCGAAAGCGCTGACCATCTGCACCGTGTCTGACCACATCCGTACTCACGAGCAGACCACCGCTGCCGAGCGTCAGACCACGTTCAACGACATGATCAAAATCGCGCTGGAATCTGTTCTGCTGGGCGATAAAGAGTAATTCTGTCTCTTCCCTCCCTCTCCCTGTGGGAGAGGGCCGGGGTGAGGGCATCAGACCGCACCTAGCGCACGGCCTGTGCAATCCACGCCGACAGCTCCCGCAGCTCATTTTCCTGCTCCGGGAAATCTCCGATCAACGCGTCGCATTCCTGCTGCAGCATATCCGCCCTGTACAAACAGCCCTGCAAGCGTGCCGACAGCGCCTCTAACGGTGCCGGGTTAAGGCTATCGGTAAACACCTGCGTGCGGGTGATATGGCCTTTCTCCACGTCAAAATGCAGCTCCACGCCGCCCCAGGTAAAACGCTCGTCCAGCAGATGGGAAAACGCAGGAGCCTGACCGAAGTTCCACTCCCAGCTGCTCTGGCGGGCGAAGGTTTCGGCGAAGTTGGGCAGGTCCGGGGTTTTGTCAGGGGAGATCACTTCTGCTTCCACGCGCTCGCCGTAATGTTCAAAGAACGCGTCACGGATCGCATCGCAAATCTGCTCGTGCGTAATTCCCGGCAGCAGTTCCACCAGATTTGCCACGCGACCGCGTACGGAGGTAATTCCTTTGGCCTGGAGCTTTTTCTTATCCGGATTCAGGTAGTTCGCCAGACGGCTCAGGTCAGCGTTCAGCAACAGGGTGCCGTGGTGGAAGCCGCGATCCATCGTTTCGCGATAGGCGGAGCCGGAGACCTTCCGGTCGCCCTCGGGGGTTTTCACCACCAGATCGTTTCGCCCGGACGCTTCCGCCGTCACGCCGAGTGAATTGAGCGCGTTGAGGACGATGGACGTTGAGATGGTTTTATCGTATTCCGGTTTGCCCGCCATAAAGGTAAAGCAGGTATTGCCCAGATCGTGAAACACCGCGCCGCCGCCGCTGCTGCGGCGCGCGAGACGGACGTTGTCCTCTTCCATGCGCCGCGTATTGCACTCTTTCCACGGGTTTTGCGCGCGGCCGATGACCACCGTATCGGCGTTACGCCAGAGAAACAGTACGCGCTGGGTAGCGGGCATCTGGCGGAAGATGCACTCTTCTACCGCGAGATTAAACCAGGGATCGTAAGAGTCAGAGATAAGCAGGCGTAACGTCGTCATGGCAAAGTTCCTTTTCCGAATCGTTCGCCTACTTTATCACTAATCTTTCTTCTCGCTCTCTTCGTCTTCGGGGACGGATTTGCTGGCGGTCAGCAGGAACGGGGATTGCTGCCAGCGCGAGCGCTTGCCGCGAAGCAGGGTACGCGCCAGCACAACGCCGATGGCGAGTGAAAGCAGCAGCATCAGGCGCAGAATATTGGTGGTATTATCGACCTGTTTGGCTTCAGTAGGCAGGGTGTGGGTATCGAGGGTCAGGCGCAGATAGCCCAGCGGGCCATTCTTCCCCTGAATTGGTTCGACAATCTGCTGGTTAAAGTAGCCCCCGGCTTTTTTACCGTCCAGCGCCAGCCTGTCGCGCACGTCGACGTGCTCGCCCGCGCGGGCAATCAGGTTGCCTTGCTCATCATAGACGCCGGCGTCAAGAATGCGGCTGTTCTCCGTGAGCAGGCGCAACACCTGGCCTATCCGCTTATCGTCCGGCGTTTCGGTACGCATGGACTGCGCGACGTTGAGCGTCACCTGGCGTGCCAGCGTACGGGCAAGTTCTTCAAACTGCGGGTTGCGTTGCCGTTGATGGTTTTGGCTAAACCACGATGCCCCTTGCATCAGCACTACTAATAGTGCGAGACAGGAAAGGACAATCACGGCGCGATGGAGCCGGAATTTCAGTTTTGCGCGAGCCATATTCCACCTGCTGAAAATTTACGGCTTAATGTTGCCAGAAGTGATGGTTACAGGGTAGCCTCATGCGTTATTTTCCCTCTGCAACCTTCCGGCGCGAACGAAATTACAGGAGCTTTAATGCCGAACATTACCTGGTGTGACCTGCCAACGGATGTCTCTTTATGGCCAGGATTGCCGCTCTCTTTAAGTGGCGATGAGGTGATGCCTCTGGATTACCACGCCGGTCGTAGCGGCTGGCTCCTCTACGGACGCGGTCTGGATAAGCAACGCCTGACCCAGTATCAAAGCAAGCTGGGTGCGGCAATGGTCATCGTCGCCGCCTGGTGCGTGGAAGACTACCAGGTTATTCGCCTGGCGGGTTCCCTGACGCAGCGCGCAACGCGTCTGGCGCATGACGCGGGGCTGGACGTCGCGCCGCTGGGCAAAATTCCGCACCTGAAAACCCCGGGCCTGCTGGTGATGGACATGGACTCTACCGCCATTCAGATCGAGTGTATCGACGAGATTGCGAAGCTGGCGGGCAGCGGCGAGCTGGTGGCGGAAGTTACCGAGCGTGCGATGCGCGGCGAGCTGGACTTCACCGCCAGCCTGAGACAGCGCGTGGCGACCCTGAAAGGGGCCGATGCCAACATCTTGCGTCAGGTGCGCGACGTGCTGCCGCTGATGCCAGGGCTGACGCAGCTGGTGCTGAAGCTACAGTCCCTCGGCTGGAAAGTAGCGATCGCCTCCGGTGGGTTCACCTTCTTCGCGGATTATCTGCGGGAAAAACTGCATCTGACCACCGTGGTGGCCAATGAGCTGGAGATCATGGACGGCAAGCTGACCGGACAGGTGATCGGCGATATCGTGGATGCCCAGTACAAAGCCAATACGCTAACGCGTCTCGCGGAAAAATATGAAATTCCGGTTGTCCAGACCGTCGCTATCGGGGACGGCGCGAACGACCTGCCGATGATCAAAGCGGCCGGGCTGGGTATTGCCTACCATGCCAAGCCAAAAGTGAATGAAAAGACGGAAGTCACTATCCGTCACGCTGACCTGATGGGGGTATTCTGCATTCTCTCCGGCAGCATTAATCAGAAATAACGAGGTAAACCGTGGCGAAAGCTCCAAAACGCGCATTTGTCTGTAATGAATGTGGTGCGGATTATCCGCGCTGGCAGGGGCAATGCAGCGCCTGTCATGCCTGGAACACCATCACCGAAGTGCGTGGTGTGGCGGCTTCGCCGAGCGTTGCCCGCAATGAACGCCTGAGCGGCTATGCCGGTAACGCGGGCGTGGCGAAGGTGCAAAAACTTTCGGACATCAGCCTCGAAGAGCTGCCGCGCTTCTCCACCGGGTTCAAAGAGTTTGACCGCGTGCTCGGCGGCGGCGTGGTGCCGGGCAGTGCGATCCTGATCGGCGGTAACCCGGGGGCGGGTAAATCGACCCTGCTGCTGCAAACGCTCTGCAGGCTCGCCGAACAGATGAAAACCCTGTACGTCACGGGCGAAGAGTCTCTGCAGCAGGTGGCGATGCGCGCTCACCGCCTCGGCCTGCCGACCGGCAACCTGAACATGCTCTCCGAAACCAGCATCGAGCAGATCTGCATGATCGCCGAAGAAGAGCAGCCGAAGCTGATGGTGATCGACTCCATCCAGGTGATGCACATGGCGGACATTCAGTCCTCGCCGGGCAGCGTCGCGCAGGTGCGTGAAACCGCGGCTTACCTGACGCGCTTTGCCAAAACGCGCGGCGTGGCGATTGTAATGGTCGGCCACGTGACCAAAGACGGCTCGCTGGCCGGGCCGAAGGTGCTTGAACACTGTATCGACTGCTCTGTGATGCTCGACGGCGACGCGGACTCCCGTTTCCGTACCCTGCGCAGCCATAAGAACCGCTTTGGTGCGGTGAACGAACTGGGCGTGTTTGCCATGACCGAACAGGGGCTGCGCGAAGTCAGCAACCCGTCGGCCATCTTCCTGAGCCGCGGCGATGAGATCACCTCCGGCAGCTCGGTGATGGTGCTATGGGAAGGGACGCGCCCGCTGCTTGTCGAAATTCAGGCGCTGGTGGACGTGTCGATGATGGGCAACCCGCGGCGCGTGGCGGTCGGTCTGGAACAGAACCGTCTGGCGATCCTGCTGGCGGTGCTGCACCGTCACGGCGGGCTGCAGATGGCGGATCAGGACGTCTTCGTTAACGTGGTCGGCGGCGTCAAAGTCACGGAGACCAGCGCAGACCTGGCGCTGCTGCTGGCGATGGTCTCCAGCCTGCGCGACAGACCGCTGCCGCAGGATCTGGTGGTCTTCGGCGAAGTGGGCCTCGCCGGGGAAATCCGTCCGGTACCCAGCGGCCAGGAGCGTATCTCCGAGGCGGCAAAACACGGTTTCCGCCGGGCGATCGTTCCCGCCGCCAACGTGCCGAAAAAGATCCCGGAAGGGATGCAGGTATTTGGCGTGAAAAAACTCGCTGATGCGTTAAATGTCTTTGACGACTTATAATTACGTAAATTTGATTTTGCAGGAGGCACCGTAATTTATGTCATCATTTGACTACATCAAGACCGCAATCCGCCAGAAGGGCTGCACGCTGCAGCAGGTGGCGGACGCCAGCGGCATGACCAAAGGCTACCTGAGCCAGCTGCTGAACGCCAAAATCAAAAGCCCCAGCGCGCAGAAGCTGGAAGCGCTGCACCGCTTTCTGGGGCTGGAGTTCCCGCGTATGCAAAAGAACATCGGCGTGGTGTTCGGCAAGTTTTACCCGCTGCATACCGGGCATATCTATCTGATCCAGCGCGCCTGTAGCCAGGTTGACGAGCTGCACATCATCATGGGCTACGACGAAACCCGCGATCGTCAGCTGTTTGAAGACAGCGCCATGTCGCAGCAGCCGACCGTGCCGGACCGCCTGCGCTGGCTGCTCCAGACCTTTAAGTACCAGAAAAATATTCGTATTCATGCCTTTAACGAAGAGGGTATGGAGCCGTATCCGCACGGCTGGGACGTGTGGAGCAACGGCATCAAAGCGTTTATGGAAGAGAAGGGCATTGCGCCTAACTGGATCTACACCTCTGAAGAGTCAGACGCGCCGCAGTTCCGCGAGCATCTGGGCATCGAGACGGTGCTGATCGACCCGAAACGCACCTTTATGAACATCAGCGGGGCGCAGATCCGCGAAAACCCGTTCCGCTACTGGGATTACATTCCGACCGAGGTGAAGCCGTTCTTCGTGCGTACCGTCGCCATCCTGGGCGGCGAGTCGAGCGGTAAATCAACGCTGGTCAACAAGCTGGCGAACATCTTCAACACCACCAGCGCGTGGGAGTACGGCCGCGATTACGTCTTCTCGCACCTTGGCGGCGACGAGATGGCGCTGCAGTATTCCGACTACGACAAAATCGCGCTCGGTCATGCCCAGTACATTGATTTTGCGGTCAAATACGCCAACAAAGTGGCGTTTATCGATACCGATTTTGTCACCACCCAGGCGTTCTGTAAAAAATACGAAGGGCGCGAGCACCCGTTCGTGCAGGCGCTGATTGACGAATACCGCTTTGACCTGGTGATCCTGCTGGAAAACAACACCCCGTGGGTGGCCGACGGCATGCGAAGCCTCGGCAGCTCCGTGGACAGGCGGGAATTCCAGTCCATGCTGGTGGAGATGCTCAACGAAAACAACGTTGAGTTTGTGCATGTGGAAGAGTCGGACTACGACTCCCGTTTCCTGCGCTGCGTCGAACTGGTGAAGGAGATGATGGGGGAGCAGGGGTAAGCGTTAACCGCCCTCTCCCTTTGAGAGAGGGCATAAAACCACTCAGAATTCAACCACCACTTTCCCACGCATGTGTCCCTCCAGCACTTTACGGTGCGCCTCGGTAATGCTTTCCACGCTCAGCCCGTGCAGCGTTTCGCTGAGCGAACTTTCCACCACGCCGTTATCCACCAGCTTTCCCACCTCATTGAGGATCTCACCCTGACGCGCCATATCCGCGGTCTGGTACATGCTGCGGGTGTACATAAATTCCCAGTGCAGGGCGGCGGATTTGGACTTCAGCTTGTCCTGGTTCAGCGGACGTTCATTCTCAACGATGGAACAGATATGCCCCTGAGGCGCAATCAGGTCGCTGACCGCATCCCAGTGTCCGTCGGTGTCGTTGAGGATAAAGATATAATCCACAAAGGTGAGCCCGTGTTTCGCCAGCTCGCCTTTCAGATCGCGGTAGTTGACGACAATATCAGCCCCGCGATCGCGGCACCACCGGGCGGAATCTTCTCGGGAAGCGGTTGCGACGATCTTCACCTTGCTGTTGTGCTTCGCAAAGGGGATCGCCAGCGATCCCACGCCGCCCGCGCCGCCGATGATCAGCAGCGTTTTGTCCGCCCCGGCATCCTGAATGTTCAGGCGTTCAAACAGACCTTCCCACGCGGTGAGCGCGGTCAACGGCAGTGCAGCGGCAGCCGCCCAGCCGAGGCTGGCAGGCTTGTGCCCGACAATGCGTGCATCAATCAGCTGGTGCGTGGTGTTGCTGCCCGGGCGAGTGATGTCGCCCGCGTACCACACCTCGTCACCCGGCTTAAATCCGGTCACGCCAGCCCCCACCGCTTTGACGATCCCGCTGGCATCCCACCCGAGAATGCGCGGCTCGTTCAACCCGTTTTTAGCGATGCCCGCGTGGACTTTGGTATCGACCGGGTTAACGGAGACGGCCTTCACCTCCACCAGCAGATCGTGCTCGCCGGGCTGCGGCATCGGTGGGGTAATTTCAATAAAAACAGCAGGGTTCGCTGGGTTAACGGCAATAGCTTTAACAGACATGGTGTGCTCCTCAATGGCATGCGTTTTGTTGAGGCTAGTCTATAAAGTGGACAGCTGCGTGATAAGATGGACAATCAAGAACTCAGCGTTCGTACAGGGTGAACAATCATGTTTAAGCAGCTGCAGGATATGGCGCTGTTCGCGCTGGTGGCGGAGATGGGCAGCTTCACCGCAGCGGCACACAAAGCGGAACTGCCGAAATCCAGCGTTAGCCAGCGAATTAGCCAGCTGGAGCAGCAGGTGGGGATCCGCCTGCTGAACCGCACCACGCGCAGGATTAGCCTCACGTTTGCGGGCGAGCACTATCTGGTGCACTGTCGTGAGATGCTGGCGGCCAGCGAGCGGGCGGAGTACGCCATTCAGCGGCTGCGCGAAAACCCCAGCGGGCGGCTGCGGATCACCTGTCCGGCGGGAATTGGGGCGACGCTGCTGGCGCACATGAATGCCGAGTTTCAGCTTCGCTATCCTGACGTGTCGCTGGATGTGTCGATCTCTGATGACGTGGTGGATCTGGTCGAGGCCGGTTTTGACGTGGCGCTGCGTACCGGCAAGCCGCAGGATTCCTCCCTGATTGGCCGGATGATCGGGCACTGCCCGCGTTACATGCTGGCGTCGCCGGACTATCTGGCGCGTCGGGAGCCGCTGACGCATCCCCGTCAGTTGGTGGAGCACCGCTGCATTACGCACCGGGCGTGGTCGGAGTGGCTTCTGCGAAGCGAGAGCGAGGATTACCGCTACCTGCCGGATAACGCGCACATGACCGATAATCTGGTCTACGCCCGCGAGTGTGCGATTGCCGGTGCGGGGATCACGCTCTTACCCGCATTTCTGCTGGAAGATAAAATTGAAAAAGGTGCGCTGGTTCAGGTGCTGCCGGAGTGGAATGTTGAAGGAAACGATCTGTGGCTGGCGTATCCAAGCCGCAAGCTGAATTCACCTGCACTGATGAGCTATATCGAGTTTGCGATGCAGTTTGGTGAGGTGAAGCGGTATTACGTGGGTGGGTGATTTTGTGCGGCCTGATGCGCTTACCCTGGCGGTACAAACATAAAAAACGGCAACCGAAGTTGCCGTTTTGCTTTTATTTCGCGATACGCTTGTACTTAATACGCTTCGGCTCCAGCGCGTCGGCGCCCAGCGTGCGTTTCTTGTACTCTTCGTATTCGGTGAAGTTACCTTCGAAGAACTCCACTTTCCCTTCGTCCTGGTAGTCCAGGATGTGGGTCGCGATACGGTCCAGGAACCAGCGGTCGTGCGAGATAACCATCGCACAGCCCGGGAACTCCAGCAGGGCGTTTTCCAGCGCGCGCAGGGTTTCGATATCCAGGTCGTTGGTTGGTTCATCGAGCAGCAGAACGTTACCGCCCACCTGCAGCAGCTTCGCCAGGTGCAGACGACCGCGCTCACCGCCGGACAGCTCGCCCACGCGTTTGCCCTGGTCGGTGCCTTTGAAGTTAAAGCGGCCAACATAGGCGCGGCTTGGCATCTCGGTGTTGCCGATACGCATGATATCCAGACCGCCGGAGACTTCTTCCCACACGGTTTTGCTGTTATCCATCGCGTCACGGAACTGGTCAACGGAGGCCAGCTTCACGGTTTCACCCAGGGTGATAGAGCCGCTGTCAGGCTGTTCCTGACCCGACATCATGCGGAACAGAGTGGATTTACCCGCGCCGTTCGGACCGATGATCCCGACGATAGCGCCTTTCGGTACGGAGAAGGTCAGGTCGTCGATCAGCAGGCGGTCACCGTAGGACTTACGCAGGTTGGTCACTTCAACCACTTTATCCCCCAGACGTGCTCCAGGTGGAATAAACAGTTCGTTGGTTTCGTTACGTTTCTGGTATTCGGTGTTGTTCAGCTCTTCAAAGCGTGCCAGACGGGCTTTGCCTTTAGACTGACGGCCTTTCGCGCCCTGACGAACCCACTCCAGCTCTTTCTCGATAGACTTACGACGCGCCGCTTCCTGTGAAGCTTCCTGCGCCAGACGCTGATCTTTCTGCTCCAGCCAGGAAGAGTAGTTGCCTTCCCACGGAATACCTTCACCGCGGTCCAGCTCCAGGATCCAGCCAGCGACGTTGTCGAGGAAGTAACGGTCGTGGGTAATCGCCACAACGGTGCCTTCGAAGTCGTGCAGGAAGCGCTCCAGCCACGCCACGGATTCTGCATCCAGGTGGTTAGTCGGTTCGTCGAGCAGCAGCATGTCTGGTTTTTCCAGCAGCAGGCGGCACAGCGCCACGCGACGGCGTTCACCCCCGGAGAGGTTCGCGATTTTCGCATCCCAGTCCGGCAGACGCAGGGCATCAGCCGCGCGCTCCAGCTGCACGTTCAGGTTGTGACCGTCGTGCGCCTGGATGATCTCTTCATACTTGCCCTGCTGTGCGGCCAGCTTGTCGAAGTCCGCATCCGGCTCAGCGTATTTGGCATACACTTCGTCCAGACCTTTCAGCGCGTTAACCACTTCGGATACCGCTTCTTCAACGGATTCGCGAACGGTGTGTTCCGAGTTCAGCTGAGGTTCCTGCGGCAGGTAACCAATCTTGATGCCAGGCTGCGGACGGGCTTCACCTTCGATGTCTGTATCAATGCCGGCCATGATGCGCAGCAGGGTGGACTTACCGGCACCGTTGAGACCCAGAACACCGATTTTTGCGCCCGGGAAGAAGCTCAGCGAGATATTTTTAAGAATATGACGTTTCGGCGGGACAACTTTGCCGACACGATGCATGGTATAAACGAATTGAGCCACGTTGGACTTCGCCTCTTTTATCGTAATGAGAAGGAATTTCAGCCTCGAAGTGTAGCCTTTTTCACGCCCTAATCCCAGCCAGGAACGTCGGGAGTGTTAAAACGCGCAAGAAAGGTAAAAAAGTGTCCATGACGTGGCGCGTTGAAGGATGCCTGGTTAGCATAAGTTAATTAGACTTTGACGTGGCAAGACGCTGCAATTGACGAAAAAACAATGAGGAAGAGCTTGTGGAAAAAGCCAAACGGGTGGTCTGGCGTCTGCTGGCTGCCAGCGTATGCGTAATGGCGGTAAGCCAGGCGGTGCATGCCGATTCACTGGATGAACAACGTAACCGCTACGCCCAGATTAAACAGGCGTGGGACAACAAGCAGATGGATACCGTGCAGGCGCTGATGCCGACGCTAAAGGATTATCCGCTGTATCCGTATCTGGAGTATCGCCAGATTACCGACGATCTGATGAACCAGCCTACCGTCACCGTGAATAACTTCATTCAGGCGAACCCGACCCTGCCGCCTGCCCGAAATCTGCAGTCTCGTTTCGTTAACGAGCTGGCGCGTCGCGAAGACTGGCGCGGCCTGCTGGCGTTTAGCCCTGAAAAGCCGAACGCCACCGAAGCCCAGTGTAACTATTACTACGCAAAATGGGCGACCGGCCAGCAGGAAGAGGCCTGGGCCGGAGCGAAAGAGCTCTGGCTGACCGGAAAAAACCAGCCGAACGCCTGTGATTCCCTGTTTAGCGCGTGGCGTGCTTCCGGCAAGCAGGATCCGCTGTCCTACCTTGAGCGCATCCGTCTGGCGATGAAAGCCGGCAACACGCGTCTGGTGACCACGCTGGCGGGGCAGATGCCGTCTGATTACCAGACGATCTCCACGGCGGTTATCGGGCTTGCAAACGATCCCAACAGCGTGCTGAGCTTTGCCCGCAGTACGGGCGCGACCGATTTTACCCGCCAGATGGCGGCGGTGGCCTTTGCCAGCGTGGCGCGTGACGATGTGGAAAACGCGCGGCTGATGATCCCGCAGCTGGTGCAGGCGCAGCAGCTTAATGAGGAGCAAACCCAGGAGCTGCGCGACATTGTGGCGTGGCGACTGATGGGCACCGATGTGACCGATGAACAGGCGCGCTGGCGTGACGATGCCATTATGCGTTCGAACTCCACGTCGCTGGTGGAACGCCGCGTGCGCATGGCGCTGGGCACGGGCGATCGCCGTGGGCTGAATACCTGGCTCGCGCGGTTGCCAATGGAGGCCAAAGAGAAGGACGAATGGCGCTACTGGCAGGCTGACCTGCTGATGGAGCGCGGTCGTGATGATGAGGCCAAAGAGATCCTCCATTCGCTGATGCAGCAGCGCGGGTTTTACCCGATGGCAGCCGCGCAGCGTCTGGGTGAGGAATACACCTTCCGTATAGATAAAGCGCCTGCCAATGCGAACCCGGCGCTGACGCAGGGGCCAGAAATGGCGCGCGTTCGCGAGCTGATGTACTGGAATATGGATAACACCGCGCGCAGCGAGTGGGCGAATCTGGTGACCAGCCGCACCACCGACGAAAAAGCCCAGCTTGCCCGCTATGCGTTTGATAATCACTGGTGGGATCTTAGCGTGCAGGCGACGATCGCCGGTAAACTCTGGGATCATCTGGAAGAGCGTTTCCCGCTGGCGTACAAAGATCTTTTCGATCGCTATACCAGCGGCAAAGATATCCCGCAAAGCTACGCGATGGCGATTGCCCGTCAGGAGAGCGCGTGGAACCCGAAAGTCCGCTCCCCGGTGGGCGCCAGCGGCCTGATGCAGATTATGCCGGGCACGGCGACGCACACGGTGAAGATGTTTAATATTCCTGGCTACAGCAGCCCGTCGCAGCTTCTCGATCCGGATACCAACATCAACATCGGTACCAGCTATCTCCAGTACGTGTATCAGCAGTTCGGCAATAACCGCATCTTCTCTTCAGCGGCGTATAACGCGGGGCCTGGACGCGTGCGTACCTGGCTCGGCAACAGCGCCGGACGCATCGACGCGGTAGCGTTTGTGGAGAGCATTCCGTTCTCGGAAACGCGCGGCTACGTGAAGAACGTGCTGGCCTATGACGCTTACTATCGCTACTTCATGGGGCAGAAAGATACCCTGATGAGCGATGCCGAATGGCAGAGACGTTACTGATCGGCGTGGGTTGTGTTATGCTGTACTCGCTAAAGAGTACAAGAGGCAGCATAACATGACCCAGCATTCCCCGTATTCCTCGGCAATGGCCGAACAACGTCATCAGGAGTGGCTTCGTTTTGTGGAGCTGCTTCGCCAGTCTTACGAGCAGGATCTGCATTTACCCCTGATGCAGCTGATGCTCACGCCGGACGAGCGTGAGGCGCTGGGCACCCGCGTGCGGATCATTGAAGAGTTGCTGCGCGGAGAGATGAGCCAGCGCGAGCTGAAAAATGAGCTCGGCGCGGGTATTGCAACGATCACCCGCGGCTCAAACAGCCTGAAGTCGGCCCCAATTGAGCTGCGCCAGTGGCTGGAAGCGGTATTGCTGAAAAATGCCTAACGATAAATCGCGTTATGGAACGGGCTTAACGCCAGGATCACCGCCTGATGATAAACGCCTGAACGCGTCAGCGCGCCTGCGGTAAAGACGCCAATCGCCCCTTCTTTACGGCCAATCTCATCAATGCCGGTGTACTGCGACATCACTGGCCCGAGCGCTTCACCCGCACGGACTTTTTCCAGAATAATCTCCGGCAGCGGCAGGGTGGCCGAACGCGCTTCACCGCGCTGCTCGTGGCTTTCGATGACAACCCAGCTAAAGGTTGCGCCTTCGTCGATGCCTGCTTCAATCGCTACCCAAAAGTCAGCATCCGGTACGGCAGCCTTCGCGTTTGCCACGCGATTTCGTGCGCCAGCGCGCGTTTCCTCGCTGCCAAACGGCTGTTCAGGTACGCCACTCTCGACGCCGATAACCTCAATATGGCAGGATCCTTCGCCGAAAATCTCTTCAAAAGCCTTTAGAATTGCCTGAATTTTGGCAGGATTGGTGGTAGCAGAGACAACATGGTGCATAATTAAGCTCGATTCTAAAAAAACTCATCGCAGTATAACGGAAAAAAAGCATGTTACAGGTATACCTTGTTCGCCACGGTGAAACGCAGTGGAACGCCGAGCGACGTATTCAAGGCCAGTCAGACAGCCCTCTGACAGAGAAGGGTGTGCAGCAAGCGTGGCAGGTGGCAGAGCGTGCCAGAACGCTGGGCATTACCCACGTGATTACCAGCGATTTAGGTCGCACGCAGCAGACGGCGCGCATCATTGCAGATGCCTGCGGCTGCGATGTGATGCTTGAGCCGCGCCTGCGCGAGCTGGATATGGGCGTGCTGGAAAAACGCCATATCGATACGCTGACGGAAGCGGAGGAGGGCTGGCGCCGCACGCTGGTGAACGGTACCGAAGATGGCCGTATTCCTGAGGGCGAATCCATGCAGGAGCTTAGCGTACGCATGCACGCCGCGCTGGCGGAATGCCTGAAGCTTCCAGCTGGCAGCCGTCCGCTGCTGGTGAGTCACGGGATTGCGTTGGGTTGCCTGGTGAGCACCATTCTGGGGTTACCGGCTTACGCTGAGCGCCGTTTGCGTCTGCGCAACTGCTCCATTTCCCGGATTGATTATCAGGAAAGCGCGTGGCTGGCGTCGGGCTGGGTAGTGGAGATGGCAGGGGACATTTCGCATCTCGATGCCCCTGCGCTTGACGAACTGCAGCGCTAACGACGGATCGGAATCAAGAATTCCATACGCAGATTGATGGGGCCTTCTTCCGGTTTGGCATCCTGCGCCGGGTAGTAGCGCTCAATGTCCTGACCTTTACGGCGATTCAGATTCAGCATCGGCATGCAGGTCCCGTAAACGGTCAGGATAAACTCCTGAACCCCCGTTCCCAGCCCTTCATACGCGAACATCACGTATTCGCCGCCTTCCAGCACGACAGGCTTTGATCCCTGAATGTAGCCATTGGCCATATCGGGCGTCAGCGCGGTGGTGTAGAACACCTCCTGCTCGTCGTCTTTTTCCTGGCTTGGGTGCGTTTCGTTGAGGCCGTACAGGATCGGCGGGATCGTCGGTGCGTGGCTCAGGAAATCGCGCCAGAACTGGACGCGCATCTGATGACGGAACTCTGAAATCTGCTCCAGGGAGCACGAATAGCTCTGCGTCGTGCCGATCAGATGGGTTTCCGGCAGTGTAATAATTTCATACTTCGGCATCGCGAATTCGCCCAGACGCAGCGGCGGACGCATACCAAACGAGCTCCAGTCAGGCGAGCGGCGATAAAGCGCAGGCGTCAACGAGAACTGTTTTTTAAAGGCGCGGGTGAAGGTCTGCTGGGAATCGAAACGATATTGCAGGGCAATATCCAGAATCGGCCGCGCGGTCAGGCGCAGTGCCACAGCAGATTTTGATAAACGACGTGCGCGAATATAGGCCCCGATAGCATGACCGGTGACATCCTTGAACATCCTTTGCAAATGCCACTTGGAATAGCCTGCTTTAGCCGCCACATTATCCAGTGACAAAGGCTGGTCGAGATGACCTTCCAGCCAGGTGAGCAGGTCGCGAATAATTCCAGCCTGATCCATATACTATCCTCATCCTTAAAACAGCAGGTGCCTGATAACAGGTTAGCGGATAATAGCATTTTTTGATGTTTTAGCATTCAGTGTTTTTTTTGCGCATTCATGCTTTTTAGAGCACATTACAGGCAGATATATTCTAATCCTGTGATCTTGCTACATTTTTGTCTAAAGTGTTGAATAATTGCTCAGTGTAATTTTAAAGAATGGTAACAATATGAAATACAAGACTTTGATCTTCACCGCGTTGATGCTGATGGTTGGGCGTGTGGCGCAGGCAGAACAGATTGGCTCCGTCGATACCGTGTTCAAAATGTTCGGTCCGGACCACAAAATCGTGGTGGAGGCGTTTGACGATCCGGACGTGAAAAACGTCACCTGCTACGTCAGCCGCGCGAAAACGGGCGGTATCAAAGGCGGGCTGGGGCTGGCGGAAGATACTTCCGATGCGGCGATCTCTTGCCAGCAGGTGGGCCCGGTTGAGTTGAGCGATAAAATTAAAAACGGCAAAGCGCAGGGCGATGTGGTGTTCCAGAAACGGACCTCGCTGGTATTCAAAAAGCTGCAGGTTGTGCGTTTCTACGATGCGAAACGCAATACGCTGGCTTATCTGGCCTATTCTGACAAAGTGGTGGAAGGTTCGCCGAAAAACGCGATCAGCGCGGTGCCGATTATGCCGTGGCGGGAATAAAAAAAACGGCGCAAATGCGCCGTTTTTTAATGCGTTAACTGCGGGATTACTCCTGCAGATCGCCGCAGAAACGGTACCCTTCGCCGTGGATCGTGGCGATGATTTCCGGCGTATCTGGCGTAGATTCGAAATGCTTACGAATACGACGAATGGTCACGTCTACGGTACGGTCGTGCGGTTTCAGCTCACGGCCGGTCATTTTCTTCAGCAGCTCTGCACGGGACTGAATTTTGCCCGGGTTTTCGCAGAAGTGCAGCATCGCGCGGAATTCACTGCGCGGCAGTTTATACTGCTCACCGTTCGGGCTGATCAGCGAACGGCTATTGATATCAAGTTCCCAGCCGTTGAATTTGTAGCTGTCTACGCTACGACGCTCTTCGCTGACCGTACCCAGGTTCATGGTGCGGGACAGCAGGTTGCGTGCACGAATGGTTAACTCGCGAGGGTTGAACGGCTTGGTGATGTAGTCATCCGCACCGATTTCCAGGCCAAGAATTTTATCAACTTCGTTATCACGGCCCGTCAGGAACATTAACGCGACGTTCGCCTGCTCGCGCAGTTCGCGCGCCAGAAGAAGACCGTTTTTGCCCGGCAGGTTAATATCCATGATCACCAGGTTGATATCATTTTCAGAAAGGATCTGATGCATCTCTGCGCCATCGGTCGCTTCAAAGACATCGTAGCCTTCTGCTTCGAAAATGCTCTTTAACGTGTTGCGTGTTACCAACTCGTCTTCAACGATAAGAATGTGCGGGGTCTGCATGTTTGCTACCTAAATTGCCAACTAAATCGAAACAGGAAGTACAAAAGTCCCTGACCTGCCTGATGCATGTCGCAAATTAACATGATCGGCTTAACGTGACTAAAGTACGTAATTGCGTTCTTGATGCACTTTCCATCAACGTCAACAACATCATTAGCTTGGTCTTGGGTACTTTCCCTTTGGACCCGACAGTGTCAAAAACGGCTGTCATCCTAACCATTTTAACAGCAACATAACAGGCTAAGTGACACCAGACACCCAATAAAACTACGCTTCGTTGACATATATCAAGTTCAATTGTAGCACGTTAACAGTTTGATGAAATCATCGTAGCGGAATGCTAGCCTTTGTCACAATTTTTCAATAAACCAACTAGTTGCGGACATTGATTTATAAACGAAGCGAATCCAATCAGAATAGGGTATTCATGACGCCATTATCATTATAAAACATAGGGATAATAGTGTTCTGTTAACATTCTAACTGATTGTTCAGACAAGGAATAGTTTAGCGTTTTTAATTTGTTATGAAACGCTATTTCGGTGATTTGTGTTGCAATTTTGTAAATTCGCGCTGCGTAATATGTTGAAGTGCATCACATTTTTGCCCGCTAACTGATTAAAAAGAGAGCATAAATGCATCTGTCGATTGTACTGGTCGCCCCAGCCAGAGCCGAAAATATAGGCGCTGCCGCGCGCGCCATGAAGACCATGGGATTTACCGATTTACGTATCGTGGACAGCACCGCGCACCTGGAGCCTGCGGCACGTTGGGTAGCGCACGGTTCGGGCGATATCCTCGATAATATAACCACTTACGCGACGCTTGCTGAGGCGCTGCAAGACATCTCGTTTACCGTTGCGACCACCGCGCGCAGCCGTGCGAAGTTCCATTACTATGCCACCCCTGCGGAGCTGGTGCCGATGCTGAGCGAGAAAAGCCAGTGGCTGGAGAAGGCCGCGCTGGTGTTTGGTCGCGAAGATTCCGGATTAACCAACGAAGAGCTGGAGCTGGCGGACGTTCTTACCGGTGCGCCGATGGTCGCCGATTATCCCTCTCTGAATTTAGGCCAGGCGGTCATGGTCTACTGCTATCAATTAGCCTCCCTAATACAAATCCCTCAACCTCAGGCAGAAGGGGCAAATGAAAATCAGCTGGCTGCGCTGCGCTCTCGCGTTGAGCAACTGTTGTCTCAGCTGGGTGTGGCGGACGATCGGAAAATGGCTGACTGGCTGCAGCAGCGTTTGGGGCGTCTTGAGCAGCGGGACACCGCCATGCTGCACCGTTTGCTGCACGATATTGAAAAAAAATTGGCCGAGTAAAATACTGCCATAAGTTTTTACTATGGCGAATAAGTCTGTCTGGATGGGTTGCATCTGGGGGAATCGGATGAAAATAAATCTGTACGCAGCGGGACGTGAGAGTCTTCCGAATTGTGATCAAATTAAAAATTCGTTGACTTAAGGTGCCCGATCCTTTAACCCTAAAAGAATACAGGACAGACAGATAATAATGACAGAGTACACAACATCCATGAAACGCATCAGCATCACCACCATTACTACAACCATCATCATTACCACAGGTAACGATGCGGGCTGACGCGTACAGGAAAAACAAAAAAAGCCCGCACCTGAACAGTGCGGGCTTTTTTTTCGGCTAAAGGAAACGAGGTAGAACCATGCGAGTGTTGAAGTTCGGCGGTACATCAGTGGCAAATGCAGAACGTTTTCTGCGTGTTGCCGATATCCTGGAAAGCAACGCCAGGCAGGGGCAGGTTGCTACCGTGCTCTCTGCCCCGGCAAAAATCACGAACCATCTGGTGGCGATGATTGAAAAAACCATTGGTGGCCAGGATGCACTCCCGAACATCAGCGACGCAGAGCGTATCTTCGCTGACTTGCTGCAAGGGCTGGCAGAGGCGCTGCCTGGCTTCCCGCACGCTCAGCTGAAGTCCTTCGTTGAGCAGGAATTCGCGCAAATCAAACACGTCCTGCACGGCATCAGCCTTCTCGGCCAGTGCCCGGATAGCGTCAACGCGGCGCTGATCTGCCGTGGCGAAAAACTCTCTATCGCCATCATGGCCGGCGTGCTGGAAGCGCGCGGTCATAGCGTGACCGTGATCGATCCCGTTGAAAAACTGCTGGCGGTGGGCCACTACCTCGAATCCACCGTTGATATCGCCGAATCAACCCGCCGTATCGCCGCCAGCAAAATTCCGTCTGACCATATGATCCTGATGGCAGGCTTCACCGCCGGTAACGAGAAGGGAGAGCTGGTGGTGCTGGGCCGTAACGGCTCTGACTACTCCGCCGCCGTGCTGGCCGCCTGTTTACGCGCAGACTGTTGTGAGATCTGGACTGACGTCGACGGCGTCTATACCTGCGACCCGCGCCAGGTACCCGATGCCAGGCTGCTGAAGTCGATGTCGTACCAGGAAGCGATGGAGCTTTCCTACTTCGGCGCCAAAGTGCTTCACCCGCGTACCATCTCCCCGATTGCCCAGTTCCAGATCCCTTGCCTGATTAAAAACACCGGTAACCCGCAGGCGCCGGGTACGCTGATTGGCGCGAGTACCGATGAAGATGGTCTGCCGGTGAAAGGCATCTCCAACCTCAACAACATGGCGATGTTCAGCGTCTCCGGTCCGGGGATGAAGGGGATGGTCGGCATGGCGGCGCGCGTCTTTGCCGCTATGTCCCGCAACGGTATCTCGGTGGTGCTGATTACCCAGTCTTCTTCCGAATACAGCATCAGCTTCTGCGTGCCGCAGGCCGACTGCCTGCGCGCCCGCCGCGCGCTGGAGGAAGAGTTCTACCTGGAGCTGAAAGAAGAGCTGCTGGAGCCGCTCGCCATTCAGGAACGCCTGGCGATTATCTCTGTGGTCGGCGACGGTATGCGCACGCTGCGCGGTATCTCCGCCAAGTTCTTTGCCGCGCTGGCGCGCGCCAATATCAACATCGTGGCGATTGCCCAGGGCTCGTCAGAGCGTTCAATTTCTGTTGTCGTGGACAACGATGACGCTACCACCGGCGTACGCGTGGTTCACCAGATGTTGTTCAACACCGATCAGGTTATCGAGCTGTTCCTGATTGGCGTCGGCGGGGTGGGCGGCGCGCTGCTGGAGCAGGTGAAGCGTCAGCAGGAGTGGCTGAAGAAGAAACATATCGATCTGCGCGTCTGCGGAATTGCCAATTCCAGAGCGCTGCTGACTAACGTTCACGGACTGAACCTGGAAAACTGGCAGGCTGAGTTGAAAGAGGCAAAAGAGCCGTTCAACCTGGGCCGCCTGATCCGTCTGGTGAAAGAGTACCACCTGCTCAACCCGGTGATTGTCGACTGTACCTCGAACCAGGCGGTGGCCGACCAGTACGCCGACTTCCTGCGCGAAGGTTTCCACGTGGTGACGCCGAACAAAAAGGCCAACACCTCGTCGATGGATTACTATCACCAGCTGCGTCTGGCGGCGAGCAAGTCGCGCCGCAAGTTCCTGTACGACACTAACGTGGGGGCCGGCCTGCCGGTTATCGAGAACCTGCAGAACCTGCTGAACGCGGGCGATGAACTGCAGCGCTTCTCCGGCATTCTCTCCGGCTCGCTGTCGTTTATCTTCGGCAAGCTGGATGAAGGGATGAGCCTGTCGGAAGCGACCCTCGCCGCGCGCGAGCTGGGCTATACCGAGCCGGATCCGCGTGACGATCTCTCCGGTATGGACGTGGCGCGTAAACTATTGATTCTGGCACGTGAAACGGGGCGTGAGCTTGAGCTTTCCGATATCGTGATTGAACCGGTCCTGCCGGCAGAATTTGACAGCAGCGGTGATGTCGCTGCCTTCATGGCAAATTTGCCGCAGCTTGACGATGCTTTTGCCACGCGCGTTGCGAAAGCCCGTGATGAAGGTAAGGTATTGCGCTATGTTGGCAACATTGAAGAAGATGGCGTGTGCCGGGTGAAGATTGCCGAAGTGGATGGCAACGACCCGCTGTACAAAGTTAAAAACGGCGAAAACGCTCTCGCGTTTTACAGCCACTATTATCAGCCATTGCCGCTGGTGCTTCGCGGCTATGGCGCAGGGAACGATGTTACGGCGGCAGGTGTGTTTGCCGATCTGCTGCGTACCCTGTCATGGAAGTTAGGAGTTTAACATGGTCAAAGTTTATGCCCCGGCTTCCAGCGCGAATATGAGCGTCGGATTTGACGTGCTGGGCGCGGCGGTGACGCCGGTGGATGGTTCGCTGCTGGGCGATACTGTTACGGTGGAAGCGGCAGACAGCTTCAGCCTGAATAACGTGGGCCGCTTCGCCAGCAAACTGCCGTCCGACCCGCGCGAGAATATCGTCTATCAGTGCTGGGAACGCTTTTGTCAGGAGATCGGCAAAAACGTGCCGGTTGCCATGACGCTGGAAAAAAGTATGCCGATTGGCTCGGGTCTGGGTTCCAGCGCCTGTTCGGTGGTCGCCGCGCTGGTAGCAATGAACGAGCACTGCGGCAAGCCGCTGAACAACAACCGTCTGCTGGGCTTAATGGGCGAGCTGGAAGGGCGTATCTCCGGCAGCATTCACTATGACAACGTGGCGCCGTGCTTCCTCGGCGGCATGCAACTGATGATTGAAGAAAATGGCATCATCAGCCAGCAGGTGCCAGGGTTTGATGAGTGGCTGTGGGTGCTGGCCTATCCGGGCATTAAGGTCTCTACCGCGGAAGCGCGTGCGATCCTGCCCGCGCAGTATCGTCGCCAGGACTGCATCGCCCACGGGCGTCATCTTGCGGGCTTTATACACGCCTGCTACACCCGTCAGCCGCAGCTGGCGGCGAAGCTGATGAAGGACGTCATTGCCGAGCCTTACCGCACGAAGCTGCTGCCCGGCTTTAATGAGGCGCGACAGGCATCCATGGATATCGGCGCGCAGGCGTGCGGCATCTCCGGCTCCGGCCCGACGCTGTTCGCCCTGTGCGACAAGCCTGACACCGCGCAGCGCGTGGCGGACTGGCTCTCTAAACACTACCTGCAAAATCAGGAAGGCTTTGTTCATATTTGCCGTCTGGACACGGCTGGCGCACGAGTACTGGGATAATTAATGAAACTCTATAACCTTAAAGATCATAACGAGCAGGTCAACTTCGCGCAGGCGGTAACTCAGGGGCTGGGCAAAAACCAGGGGCTGTTTTTCCCGCATTACCTGCCGGAATTCCAGCTGACCGACATCGACGAGCTGCTGAAGCAGGACTTTGTCACCCGCAGCACCAAAATTCTCTCGGCGTTTATTGGCGACGAAATTCCGCAGGAGCTGCTGGAAGAGCGCGTGCGTGCGGCGTTCGCTTTCCCGGCGCCGGTGAAGCAGGTTGAGCCTGACGTTGGCTGCCTGGAGCTGTTCCACGGCCCGACCCTGGCGTTTAAAGACTTCGGTGGCCGCTTTATGGCGCAGATGCTGACCCACATCAGCGGCGACAAACCTGTGACCATCCTGACCGCGACCTCCGGCGATACCGGTGCGGCGGTAGCACATGCCTTCTACGGCCTGAAAAACGTCCGCGTGGTGATCCTCTACCCGAAAGGCAAAATCAGCCCGCTGCAGGAAAAACTGTTCTGTACGCTCGGCGGCAACATTGAAACCGTGGCGATCGACGGCGATTTCGATGCCTGCCAGGCGCTAGTCAAGCAGGCCTTCGACGACGAAGAGCTGAAGGTGGCTCTGGGTCTGAACTCTGCCAACTCAATCAACATCAGCCGTCTGCTGGCGCAGATCTGCTACTACTTCGAAGCGGTGGCGCAACTGCCGCAGGAAGCGCGCAACCAGCTAGTGATCTCCGTGCCAAGCGGTAACTTCGGTGACCTGACGGCGGGCCTGCTGGCGAAATCCCTGGGTCTGCCGGTGAAACGCTTTATCGCGGCGACCAACGCCAATGACACCGTGCCGCGCTTCCTGAAAGACGGAAAGTGGGCGCCGAACGCCACGCAAGCGACGCTCTCCAACGCGATGGATGTGTCACAGCCGAACAACTGGCCGCGCGTGGAAGAGCTGTTCCGCCGTAAGATCTGGCGTCTGGGTGACCTGGGCTACGCCGCGGTGACGGATGAAACCACCAAAGCGACCATGCGCGAGCTGAAGGCGGTTGGGTATACCTCTGAACCGCACGCGGCTATTGCCTACCGCGCGCTGCGCGACCAGCTTAACCCGGGTGAATATGGCCTGTTCCTGGGCACCGCGCATCCGGCGAAGTTCAAAGAGAGCGTGGAAGATATTCTGGGCGAAACGCTGCCGCTGCCAAAAGAGCTGGCCGAGCGTGCCGACCTGCCGCTGCTGTCACATGAGCTACCCGCAGATTTTGCCGCGCTGCGTAAGCTGATGATGACCCGCGCGTGATTGTATTGCCCGGTGGCTGCGACGCCGCCACCGGGCTTTTTTTATGGAGAAATTAAGGAGGAAAATAGCAGGGAAAAAGCAGAAATTCCCAATAAATGCGGTCACTTAGCGTTTAGGATTGCAGAGAATAACATCCCCCGTTCCCCTCGCGTACTCTCCTTACATCGGCCCACGTTGGGCAAAGATAATAAGGAGTCACCGATGTCTACACTGAAACCTGCACTCATCGCGCTTTCTCTGATGCTGGTCGCTCCCATGGCGGTTCAGGCATCTGAAATTACCCTCGTACCTGCGGTAAAACTGCAGATTGGCGACCGGGATAACAACGGGCACTACTGGGACGGCGGCCGCTGGCGCGACCACGACTGGTGGAAGGCGCATTATGACTGGCGTGATAACCACTGGCGTCCACATGACGAGCATCGTAAACACGACGATCGTCACGATGACCATCACCACGATGACCACCGCGACGATCGCGGCCCGGACTGGAAACATCACTAATGCAAAACCCCGCCATAAGGCGGGGTTTGTTTTTACTGCTCGTGGCGCTTAAACACCAGCTCACCTTTCCCCGACGATGCCTCGTCAAAGAAATAGCCTTCGCTGTTGAAGGCGGTTAGCTGCTCCGGCTTCGTCAGGCGGTTCTGGATGATGTAGCGGCTCATCAGGCCGCGCGCTTTCTTGGCGTAGAAGCTGATCACTTTAAACTTACCGTTCTTCTCGTCGAGGAATACCGGCTTGATGATTTCGGCATCCAGCTTTTTCGGCTTCACCGACTTGTAGT
Organism: Enterobacter sp. HG048; assembly: GCF_024702055.1. Taxonomy (NCBI): domain Bacteria; kingdom Pseudomonadati; phylum Pseudomonadota; class Gammaproteobacteria; order Enterobacterales; family Enterobacteriaceae; genus Enterobacter; species Enterobacter sp. HG048. Next base: position 111,477 of record NZ_JANLIZ010000007.1, on the reverse strand, counting down.
ACTCATCGGATGCCAGGTTAATCACCACGTTATCGCCCTGAGCGTGCAGCGCCGCATTCAGCTTGTCGGTAATGATATCGCCCCAGAAATGGTACAGGTCTTTGCCTTTGGCATTTTCCAGGCGAATCCCCATCTCCAGACGATACGGCTGCATCAGATCCAGCGGGCGCAGTACGCCGTAAAGACCCGACAGCATGCGCAGATGCTGCTGGGCAAAATCGAAATCGGCTTCGCTAAAATCTTCCGCCTGCAGGCCGGTATAGACATCACCTTTAAACGCCAGAATCGCCTGGCGAGCGTTCGCCGGGGTGAAATCCGGGTGCCACTCGTGAAAGCGGGTCGCGTTAAGATCGGCCAGCTTGTCGCTGATGCTCATCAGCGAGGCGATTTGCGGCGCAGAGAGCTTACGCGCTTCGCGGATCAGCTGTTGCGAGTAGTCCAGCAGTTCAGGCTGGGTATAGCGCTCGGTGGCGAGCGGGCTCTGGTAGTCGAGCGTTTTTGCAGGTGAAATCAGAATCAGCATATCCAGTCCTTGCAGGAAATTTAGAGCGACTTTAGCAAAAAATCGCCCTGAATTGATCGATAGCTGTTATTGCCGCGGCAAATCATCCCACGTGCCGGGGGCAAGCTGCGCCTTAATATCGGGATAGCGGGCGGGATCAAATACCGGCGGAACGCCGAGTTTGCGCTGACGCAGATAGTCTCTGGCAATCAGCGTAACCACGGGCGAGAGCAGCAGGATCGCCGTGAGGTTCGTGATCGCCATCAGCGCCATAATGATATCGGCCAGCTGCCAGACCAGCGGCATACTGAGGAAGGAGCCAGCGACGATCATTAGTATGACCGCGAGCCGCAGGGCTCCGATTGCTCCGCGCGAGTCGAGCTTCAGGAAAATAAGGTTATTTTCGGCGTAGAGGTAATTCACCACAATCGAACTGAAGGCAAACAACACCAGGACGAGCGAGACAAATCCTGCTCCCCAACCGCCGGTCAGGCTCACCAGCGCCTGCTGGAGAAGCTGTATTCCGGCGTTACCAGAAGAATGCGGGACGGGGCCTGCCAGCAGTAAAATCATGGCGCTGGCGGAGCAGATGATAATGGTATCGGTAAAGACGCCAATCATCTGCACAATACCCTGTGCGGCCGGGTGTGGCGGCCAGGAAGAGGCGGCAGCGGCCGCGTTGGGGGTTGACCCCATTCCGGCTTCATTGGAGAACATGCCCCGCTGAAAACCCGCCATCAGCGCCTGGCTAAAGGTGTAGCCCAGCGCCCCGGAGGCCACCTCGCGCCAGCCAAAAGCGCTTTTGACGATGGTCGCAATCACGCCCGGCACCTGGTCGATATGCAGTGCGGCGACGAACAGGCTCGCGACAACCCAAAGCAGCGCCATAACGGGAACCAGCCACTGCATCAGGCGGGCAACGCCCCTGAGACCGGCTGAAATGGTGAGCAAAACGACGAGGGCTAACACGATACCGGCGATCCACTCCGGGCAGGAGAAGGCATAGCGCAGGGCATTGGCGACAGAATTTGCCTGGACGGTATTAAAAATAAGGCCGTACGCGAGCAGTAAAAAAAGCGAGAACAGAACGCCCATCCAGCGCATCCCTAAGCCACGCGCCATGTACCAGGCTGGACCGCCGCGAAACTGGCCGTTTTTATCTTTCTCTTTATACAGCTGGGCGAGCGAACTTTCGGCAAAGGAGGTGGCCATCCCGAGTAGCGCCGTTACCCACATCCAGAAGACCGCGCCTGGCCCACCGGCGCTGATGGCCAGCGCAACGCCCGCCAGATTTCCGCTGCCGAGGCGTGCCGCCAGGCTGGTACAGAGTGCCTGGAACGACGTTAATCCGCCCGGCTGGGGCGTAACGCTGTTTTTCAGACTTCTGCCAAACTTACGAATATAACGAAACTGGATAAACCCACTGCGTAGCGTAAACCAAATCCCTGCTCCCAGAAGCAGGTAAATCATTATCGAACCCCAGAGGACTTCGTTAATAAAGAAAAAGAAATCAGGCATTAACGTCCCTCTTGTTGATGCCAATGTGAATATGTAAGCGCTACCACTGATTGGGCATGCTGTTGCTTAGCAGCCTGTTAATCTTCCGAGTTTACCATACTCTACCTAAGCGCACTGTCTGCGGTTGCGCTACCCCTCCGTCGTGTTATCATCAGGGCAGACCGGTTACATCCCCCTAACAAGTAAACCTGTCATTTTTCCGCTGCAGGCATGCTGTCGGTAGCGTGAATTATCCAGGGCACGTTAAAAGAGAAACACTATCATGACGGATAAATTGACCTCCCTTCGTCAGTTCACCACTGTCGTAGCTGACACCGGAGATATCGCGGCAATGAAGCTGTACCAGCCGCAGGATGCCACAACTAACCCTTCTCTGATCCTTAACGCCGCACAGATCCCTGAGTATCGCAAACTGATTGACGACGCAGTGACCTGGGCGAAAGCACAGAGCAACGACCGCGCGCAGCAGGTTGTGGATGCCACCGACAAACTGGCAGTGAACATCGGTCTGGAAATCCTGAAGCTGGTTCCTGGTCGTATCTCTACCGAAGTGGACGCACGTCTCTCCTACGACACCGAAGCGTCTATCGCGAAAGCGAAACGTCTGATCAAAATGTACAACGACGCTGGCATCAGCAACGACCGTATCCTGATCAAACTGGCTTCTACCTGGCAGGGCATCCGCGCGGCAGAGCAGCTGGAAAAAGACGGTATCAACTGTAACCTGACCCTGCTGTTCTCCTTCGCGCAGGCGCGCGCATGTGCAGAAGCGGGCGTATACCTGATTTCTCCGTTCGTGGGCCGTATTCTGGACTGGTACAAAGCCAACACCGATAAGAAAGAGTACGCGCCGGCTGAAGATCCAGGCGTGGTTTCTGTTACTGAAATTTACGAATACTACAAACAGCACGGCTATGAGACCGTGGTTATGGGCGCAAGCTTCCGTAACGTCGGTGAAATCATCGAGCTGGCTGGCTGTGACCGCCTGACCATCGCCCCTGCACTGCTGAAAGAGCTGGCTGAAAGCGAAGGTACCATCGAGCGTAAGCTGTCTTACACCGGTGAAGTGAAAGCACGCCCAGAGCGCATCACTGAATCCGAGTTCCTGTGGCAGCACAACCAGGATCCAATGGCTGTAGACAAACTTGCGGACGGTATCCGTAAGTTTGCTGTTGACCAGGGCAAACTGGAAAAAATGATCGGCGACCTGCTGTAATCATTCTGCGTGACCGGGCACCCGGTCACGCGACTGCTTTCGTACCCTGTCTGAATCTCCTCTCTGCGTGTATCATTCCCTTTAATCAGTACTTTTTGAATGGAATGGATATGAATACCTTACGCATCGGCTTAGTGTCGATTTCTGACCGCGCCTCCAGCGGTGTTTACCAGGATAAAGGCATCCCCGCTCTGGAAGAGTGGCTTGGCAGCGCGCTGACCACCCCCTTTGACATTCAGACCCGCCTGATCCCTGACGAACAGCCGATCATCGAGCAGACGCTCTGCGAGCTGGTGGATGAGATGAGCTGCCACCTTGTTCTGACGACGGGCGGAACCGGCCCCGCGCGCCGCGACGTGACGCCGGACGCAACGCTGGCGATTGCCGATCGTGAAATGCCGGGCTTCGGTGAACAGATGCGCCAGATCAGCCTGCACTTTGTCCCGACCGCCATTTTGTCGCGGCAGGTTGGCGTGATCCGCAAACAGGCGTTAATACTTAATCTGCCGGGCCAGCCGAAATCAATTAAAGAGACGCTGGAAGGGCTGAAGGCGGAAGATGGCAGCGTCCTTGTTCACGGCATCTTTGCAAGTGTACCGTATTGTATACAGCTTCTTGACGGTCCGTATGTGGAAACCGATGAGAAAGTGGTAGCAGCTTTTCGTCCGAAAAATGCTCGTCGCGAAATAATCTCCTGAAATTAACCAATATGTGACATTAGCTGAAGCGGCGATAGCGTGGTAAAGCTTTTACGGTATAGTAATTTTTTCTTTACGATTGCTGTAAAAATAAATCCACAACACACGCATAATGGTTCGCTATGTCACATAACACCCGACCTCTGAATCGACAGGACTACAAAACTCTCACGCTCGCGGCCTTAGGCGGCGCGCTGGAGTTTTACGACTTTATCATCTTCGTCTTCTTCGCCGCCGTGGTGGGAGAGCTCTTCTTCCCGGCAGATATCCCGGAATGGCTGCGTCAGGTGCAAACCTTCGGCATTTTTGCCGCCGGGTATCTGGCGCGTCCGCTGGGCGGCATCATCATGGCCCACTTTGGCGATCTGGTCGGGCGCAAGAAGATGTTTACCCTTAGCATCCTGCTGATGGCTGTGCCGACGCTGGCTATTGGTCTGCTGCCCACCTATGCCTCGATGGGCATTCTTGCTCCGTTGCTGCTGTTGCTGATGCGCGTTCTTCAGGGCGCGGCGATTGGCGGTGAAGTGCCGGGCGCGTGGGTGTTTGTCGCGGAGCATGTTCCGGCGCGCCGCATTGGTATCGCCTGCGGAACCTTAACGGCGGGGTTAACGGTCGGGATTTTGCTCGGTTCCGTCGTCGCGACAATTGTAAACACCAGCATGACGCAGCAGGCCGTGCACGACTGGGGCTGGCGTATTCCGTTCCTGCTGGGCGGGGCGTTTGGTCTGGTGGCGATGTACCTGCGCCGCTGGCTGCAGGAGACGCCAATTTTCCTCGAGATGCAGCAGCGCAAAGCGCTGGCGCAGGAACTGCCGGTGAAGGCGGTCGTGGTACGCCATAAAAAAGCGGTAGTGGTGTCGATGCTGCTCACCTGGCTGCTCTCGGCGGGCATTGTGGTGGTGATATTGATGTCCCCGGTGTGGCTGCAAAAGCAGTACGGCTTCGCCCCTGCCGTGACGCTACAGGCGAACAGTATCGCGACAATCATGCTCTGCTTTGGCTGTCTCGCCGCCGGGCTGGCGGCTGATCGTTTCGGCGCCAGCGTTACCTTTATCGTCGGCAGCCTGCTACTGGCCGCATCAAGCTGGGCGTTTTATCATCTGGCAGGCAGCCATCCTGAACAGCTGTTCCTGCTGTATGGCACGGTAGGGCTGTGCGTGGGCGTTGTCGGGGCCGTACCGTACGTGATGGTCCGCGCGTTCCCACCGGAGGTACGCTTCACCGGGATCTCATTTTCCTACAACGTGTCGTATGCCATTTTCGGCGGGCTGACGCCGATTGCGGTGACGGTGCTGATGGGCGTGTCGCCGATGGCGCCAGCCTGGTATGTACTCGCGCTTTCGTTGATGGGGCTGGGATTAGGGATTTGGCTGGGGCAGATGAAGGGATGTCGTGCCCGCGATGCGGACACGACAGAGGGATCAGTGTTTTTCACCAATCGGTAGAATGGTGCGGTCAAACTGCTCGTTCAGCACTTCACCCATTGCGAGGTAGATAGCGCTTGCGCCGCAAACCAGACCAATCCAGCCTGCAACATGAACGATGCCTTCGTTATCCACCAGGTGACCGATCGCCAGCAGGGCGAACAGCACGGTCAGGCTCAGGAAAACGAACTGCAGCATGCGGTTACCTTTCAGGGTACCGAAGAACATGAACAGGGTGAAGACGCCCCACAGGCCCAGGTAAACGCCCAGGAAGTGGGCGTTTGCCGCGTCTGCCATGCCCATTTTAGGCAGCAGCAGAATGGCAACCAGGGTCAGCCAGAAAGAACCGTAAGAGGTGAAGGCGGTTAAGCCGAAGGTATTGCCTTTCTTATATTCCAGCAGGCCCGCGAAGATTTGCGCGATACCGCCGTAAAAAATGCCCATCGCCAGGATGATGCCATCCATCGGGAACATCCCGATATTGTGCAGGTTCAGCAGGATAGTGGTCATGCCAAAACCCATCAGGCCCAGCGGAGCCGGATTAGCCAACTTAGTGTTGCCCATAAGTCCTCAAAAAAATCATCATTAATATGGTGAAATGGTTAAACCCGCGTCAATACTCCCTGACGGGGCGCGGCATCATAATGGGCGCTATCGATGGCGTCTATGATCTCATCAGGGTGAAATTAAAATTTTTTTTATGCTTGCCCCTTGATGGATGCCGTCGCGACCCCATCTTGTAGTCAACCGCAGTGTGTGGACCTGAAAAAAATCAAATCTGGGCAGTTGAAAAAGCACGTTCTGCCCTTATTACAGGTACACAACCACATGTTGACTGAATTTTTAGTGGAGACGTTTAGATGGGTAAAATTATTGGTATCGACCTGGGTACTACCAACTCTTGTGTAGCGATTATGGATGGCACTACTGCACGCGTGCTGGAGAACGCCGAGGGCGATCGCACCACGCCTTCTATCATTGCTTATACCCAGGATGGTGAAACTCTGGTTGGTCAGCCGGCTAAACGTCAGGCAGTGACAAACCCGCAAAACACCCTGTTTGCGATTAAACGCCTGATCGGTCGCCGCTTCCAGGACGAAGAAGTTCAGCGTGACGTTTCCATCATGCCTTACAAAATCATCGCGGCAGATAACGGCGATGCATGGCTTGATGTGAAAGGCACCAAAACTGCACCACCGCAGATTTCTGCTGAAGTGCTGAAAAAAATGAAGAAAACCGCTGAAGATTACCTGGGTGAACCGGTAACTGAAGCTGTTATCACCGTTCCTGCATACTTCAACGATGCTCAGCGTCAGGCAACCAAAGATGCTGGCCGTATCGCAGGTCTGGAAGTAAAACGTATCATCAACGAACCAACCGCTGCTGCACTGGCTTACGGTCTGGATAAAGAAGTTGGCAACCGTACTATCGCGGTTTACGACCTGGGTGGTGGTACCTTCGATATCTCTATTATCGAAATCGACGAAGTTGACGGCGAAAAAACCTTTGAAGTTCTGGCAACCAACGGTGATACCCACCTGGGTGGTGAAGACTTCGATACCCGTCTGATCAACTACCTCGTTGACGAGTTCAAGAAAGATCAGGGCATTGACCTGCGTAACGACCCGCTGGCCATGCAGCGCCTGAAAGAAGCCGCTGAGAAAGCGAAGATCGAGCTGTCTTCCGCTCAGCAGACCGACGTGAACCTGCCGTACATCACTGCAGACGCGACCGGTCCAAAACACATGAACATCAAAGTGACCCGTGCGAAACTGGAAAGCCTGGTAGAAGACCTGGTGAACCGTTCAATCGAGCCGCTGAAAGTTGCCCTGCAGGACGCTGGCCTGTCCGTATCCGATATCCAGGACGTTATCCTGGTCGGTGGTCAGACCCGTATGCCAATGGTTCAGAAGAAAGTGGCTGAGTTCTTTGGTAAAGAGCCACGTAAAGACGTTAACCCGGACGAAGCGGTTGCAATCGGTGCTGCGGTTCAGGGTGGCGTACTGACCGGTGAAGTTAAAGACGTACTGCTGCTGGACGTTACCCCGCTGTCTCTGGGTATCGAAACCATGGGCGGTGTGATGACTGCGCTCATCAACAAAAACACCACCATCCCAACGAAACACAGCCAGGTGTTCTCTACCGCTGAAGACAACCAGTCTGCGGTAACCATCCATGTGATTCAGGGTGAGCGTAAGCGTGCGGCGGATAACAAATCTCTGGGTCAGTTCAACCTGGACGGTATTAACCCGGCACCGCGCGGCATGCCGCAGATCGAAGTGACCTTCGACATCGATGCTGACGGTATCCTGCACGTGTCTGCGAAAGACAAAAACAGCGGTAAAGAGCAGAAGATCACCATCAAGGCATCTTCTGGCCTGAACGAAGCGGAAATCGAAAAAATGGTTCGCGATGCCGAAGCTAACGCGGAATCCGACCGTAAGTTCGAAGAGCTGGTTCAGACCCGTAACCAGGGTGACCATCTGCTGCACAGCACCCGTAAGCAGGTTGAAGAAGCAGGCGATAAACTGCCAGCGGAAGACAAGACTGCTATCGAAGCTGCACTGAGCGCGCTGGAATCCTCACTGAAAGGTGAAGACAAAGCGGACATCGAAGCGAAGATGCAGGAACTGGCGCAGGCTTCTCAGAAGCTGATGGAAATCGCTCAGCAGCAGCACGCTCAACAGCAGGCGGGCGCTGACGCTTCGGCGAACAACGCGAAAGACGACGACGTTGTCGACGCTGAGTTCGAAGAAGTTAAAGATAAAAAATAATCGCCCTGATGCAGGGTAATTAATCGGCACGGGCGTAGGAGAACTCTCCACGCCCGTGCTCGCATGTTAAGGGGCTTAAAAAAACCAATGGCAAAGCAAGACTATTACGAGATTTTAGGCGTTCCGAAAACTGCGGAAGAGCGTGAAATCAAAAAGGCGTACAAGCGCCTGGCCATGAAATTCCACCCGGACCGTAACCAGGGTGACAAAGAGGCTGAAGCCAAATTTAAAGAGATCAAAGAAGCCTACGAAGTCCTGACCGATGCACAAAAACGTGCGGCCTATGACCAGTACGGTCACGCAGCCTTTGAACAGGGCGGCATGGGCGGCGGTGGATTCGGCGGCGGCGGCTTTGGCGGCGGCGCTGACTTCAGCGATATCTTTGGCGATGTATTTGGCGACATCTTCGGCGGCGGCCGTGGTCGTCAGCGCGCGGCGCGCGGCGCGGACCTGCGCTACAACATGGAGCTGACGCTGGAAGAGGCCGTTCGCGGTGTCACCAAAGAGATCCGTATTCCGACGCTAGAAGAGTGTGACGTCTGCCACGGCAGCGGCGCGAAAGCGGGTACGCAGCCTCAGACCTGTCCAACCTGTCACGGCTCTGGCCAGGTACAGATGCGTCAGGGCTTCTTCGCGGTACAGCAGGCCTGTCCTCACTGTCACGGTCGCGGCACGCTGATTAAAGATCCGTGCACCAAATGCCACGGGCACGGTCGCGTTGAGAAAACCAAAACTCTGTCCGTTAAGATCCCGGCTGGCGTCGATACGGGCGACCGCATCCGTCTGGCAGGTGAGGGCGAAGCAGGCGAGCACGGCGCACCGGCGGGCGATCTGTACGTTCAGGTTCAGGTCAAGCAGCACGCCATCTTCGAGCGTGAAGGTAATAACCTGTACTGCGAAGTGCCGATCAACTTCGCGATGGCGGCACTCGGTGGTGAAATCGAAGTGCCTACGCTGGACGGTCGCGTGAACCTGAAGGTACCGGGCGAAACCCAGACCGGCAAGCTGTTCCGCATGCGTGGAAAAGGCGTCAAATCCGTTCGCGGTGGCGCCCAGGGCGACCTGCTGTGCCGCGTCGTCGTGGAAACGCCGGTTGGCCTGAACGACAAGCAGAAACAGCTGCTGAAAGAGCTGCAGGAGAGCTTTGGCGGCCCAACGGGTGAGAAAAACAGCCCGCGTTCCAAAAGCTTCTTCGATGGCGTCAAAAAATTCTTCGATGATTTGACCCGCTAATTCGTTAGCTGGTTTTCATCTTCTCAAAGCCCGGAAGCGATTCCGGGCTTTTTTATTTGCGCGTATAGCTCGGTTAAACTGAATCTATACTCAATATTAATCTGTTTTTGCCGAGCTATTTGGCTTGGTATTATGGTTTTATCGAGGTATTGTTGTAAAAGAGAGAACTTAAATGAAATTACTACACCGTTTCTTTAGCAGTGAGGCGTCCGGTGGCGTGATCCTGATTATTGCCGCAGCGGCCGCGATGGTGCTGGCTAACCTTGGCATCACGCAGGATCTCTACCATGCATTTCTGGAAACGCCCGTTGAGCTGAAGGTCGGGGCGCTGGAAATTAACAAGAACATGCTGCTGTGGATCAACGATGCGCTAATGGCGGTGTTCTTCCTGCTGGTGGGGCTTGAGGTTAAGCGCGAGCTGGTTCTGGGCTCGCTTGCCAGCCGCCAGCGCGCGGCGTTTCCTGTGATCGCAGCCATCGGCGGAATGGTCGTTCCGGCGTTGCTCTTCCTTGCGTTCACCTGGCAGGATCCTGTTGCGCGCGACGGCTGGGCGATCCCGGCCGCGACGGATATCGCCTTTGCACTCGGTGTCTTAGCATTGCTGGGTAGCCGCGTGCCAATGGCCCTGAAAATCTTCCTGATGGCGCTGGCGATCATCGATGACCTGGGCGCCATTGTGATTATCGCGCTGTTCTACACCAGCGATCTGTCGATCCTGTCCCTGAGCGTGGCCGCCGGGGCGATTGCGGTGCTGGCGCTGCTGAACATCTTTAATGTGCGCCGCATCGGTATCTATATCCTGGTGGGGATGGTGCTGTGGACGGCGGTGCTGAAATCCGGCGTCCACGCCACGCTGGCAGGCGTGATTGTGGGCTTCTTCGTGCCGCTTAAGCCGCAGGACGGCAAGTCACCTGCCAAACAGCTGGAGCATGTGCTACACCCGTGGGTTGCCTTTATGATCCTGCCGCTGTTTGCGTTTGCCAACGCGGGCGTTTCCCTTGGTGGGGTGACGCTGGACGGGCTGACGTCCGTGCTGCCGCTGGGCATTATTGCCGGGCTGTTTATCGGCAAGCCGCTGGGTATTAGCCTCTTCTGCTGGCTGGCGACGAAGCTGAAGCTGGCGTCATTGCCGCACGGCACAACCTTTGGTCAAATTATGGCCGTCGGCGTGCTGTGTGGAATCGGGTTTACGATGTCGATCTTTATCTCGACGCTGGCGTTTGGTGCGCATGCGCCTGAGCTTATCGTCTGGGCTAAACTCGGCATTCTCATCGGGTCATTACTGGCCGCGGTAATCGGTTATACCTTGTTGAAGGTGAAGCTGTCCGGACAGGCCGTCCGGGCATAACGGAACACCGGGAGGAGGCGTTCCTCCTCCCGATACACACTCAGGGAGAGAAGATGCGATGTCTCATTTAAATTACAACCATCTGTACTACTTCTGGCACGTCTACAAACAGGGCTCGGTAGTGGGGGCGGCAGAGGCGCTCTACCTGACGCCGCAAACCATCACCGGGCAAATCAAGGCCCTGGAAGAGCGTCTGCAGGGCAAGCTGTTCAAGCGTAAGGGACGTGGGATTGAACCCAGCGAACTGGGTGAGCTGGTTTTCCGCTATGCGGACAAAATGTTCACCCTGAGCCAGGAGATGCTGGATATCGTCAACTACCGCAAAGAGTCGAACCTGCTCTTTGACGTGGGCGTGGCGGATGCGCTGTCCAAGCGGCTGGTAAGCGGCGTGCTGGATGCGGCGGTAGTCGAAGACGAGCAAATCCACCTGCGCTGCTTTGAATCAACCCACGAGATGCTGCTGGAACAGCTGAGCCAGCACAAGCTGGACATGATTATCTCGGACTGCCCGATAGACTCCACCCAGCAGGAAGGGCTGTTCTCGGTGAAGATTGGCGAATGCGGCGTGAGCTTCTGGTGCATTAACCCGCCGCCGGAGAAACCGTTCCCCGCGTGCCTTGAAGAACGTCGCCTGCTGGTGCCGGGAAGGCGTTCCATGCTCGGACGCAAGCTGCTGAACTGGTTTAACTCGCAGGGGCTAAAGGTAGAAATCCTCGGTGAGTTCGACGATGCGGCGCTGATGAAAGCTTTTGGCGAAGCGCATAATGCGATCTTCGTTGCGCCGACGCTGTACGCGCACGATCTCTATTCGGACGACAAGATTACGGAGATAGGCAGAGTGGATAACGTGATGGAGGAGTACCACGCCATATTTGCCGAAAGAATGATTCAGCACCCGGCGGTGCAGCGAATCTGTAATCGTGACTACTCGGCGCTGTTTACGCCACCGGCAATCTGAAGGCATAAAAAAACCCGCGTTAAGCGGGTTCTTTAAACAAGCAACAACAAGTAGCGATTAAGCCAGTTTGTTGATCTGCGCGGTCAGGTTTGCTTTATGACGCGCTGCTTTGTTTTTGTGGATCAGACCTTTAGCAGCCTGACGATCCACGATTGGTTGCATTTCGTTAAATGCGTTCTGCGCTGCAGCTTTGTCGCCTGCTTCGATTGCTGCGTATACTTTCTTGATGAAAGTACGCATCATAGAGCGACGGCTTGCGTTGTGCTTACGAGCCTTTTCAGACTGAACGGCACGTTTCTTAGCTGATTTGATATTAGCCAAGTCCAACTCCCAAATATGTTCTATGTGGACAATTCAAAGGCCGAGGAATATGCCCTCTTTGCCTTCTTTTGTCAATGGATTTGTGCAAATAAGCGCCGTTAATTAGCGACGCTACGTTACGTAGTGATGGCGCAGGATTCTACCAGCTTGTCTTCCCTGAATACAGCCTTTCGGCATAAAAATCGCAGTTCAGGAGCAGATTTTTTCGCTGCGAAAGGTCAGCCTGATGAAATCATTACGGCTTTCTGTTTTGCGCGAACAATCGCCGGTTAACCTTAACCGCTGTACAAGGTATACTTTGGCGATTTTCACTGTTTTGAGCCAGACATGAAGCTGATACGCGGCATACATAATCTCAGCAGCGCGCCACACGGGTGCGTGCTGACTATTGGTAATTTCGACGGCGTGCATCGTGGTCATCAGGCGCTGTTGCAGGGATTGCGTAAAGAAGGGGAGGCCCGTGGCCTGCCCGTTGTAGTGATGATTTTCGAGCCGCAGCCGCTGGAGCTGTTCGCGGGCGATAAATCTCCCGCCCGACTCACTCGCCTGCGTGAGAAGTTGCGCTATCTGGCGGAGTCCGGCGTGGACTATGTATTGTGTTTACGTTTCGATCGTCGCTTTGCCGCGCTGACAGCACAAAACTTCGTCAGCGACCTGCTGGTTAAGCGTCTTGGCGTACAGTTTCTCGCCGTGGGTGATGATTTCCGCTTTGGCGCTGGTCGTCAGGGCGATTTCTTGCTATTACAGAAGGCTGGTCTGGAGTACGGATTTGACGTCACCAGCGCGATGACCTTCTGCGAAGGCGGCGTGCGCGTCAGCAGCACGGCGGTGCGTCAGGCGCTGGCTAATGATGACCTGGACACGGCTGAAACCCTGCTGGGGCATCCGTTCACTATCTCAGGCCGCGTGGTCCATGGCGATGCGCTGGGCCGCACGATAGGCTTCCCGACGGCGAATATACCGCTGCGTCGTCAGGTTTCCCCGGTTAAAGGGGTGTATGCGGTGGAAGTAGCAGGACTGGGCGATAAGCCGTTCTACGGCGTCGCCAACATTGGCACGCGTCCGACCGTCGCCGGTGTGCGACAACAGTTAGAAGTGCACCTGCTGGACGTTGTAATGGACCTCTATGGTCGCCATATAGATGTGATACTGCGTAAAAAAATACGCAACGAGCAGCGATTTGGTTCGCTGGATGAACTAAAAGCGCAAATTGCGCGAGATGAATTGACGGCCCGCGAGTTTTTTGGGCTTTGAACCCGGCTTAACTGCCTACGTGATAAATACGGAACCGAGAATCTGATGAGTGACTATAAATCAACCCTGAATTTGCCGGAAACAGGGTTCCCGATGCGCGGCGATCTCGCCAAGCGCGAACCGGGAATGCTGGCGCGTTGGACCGATGATGACCTGTACGGCATCATTCGTGCAGCCAAAAAAGGCAAAAAAACCTTCATTCTGCATGATGGCCCCCCATATGCGAATGGCAGCATTCATATTGGTCACTCGGTTAACAAGATTCTGAAAGACATTATCGTGAAGTCCAAAGGCCTCACGGGATATGACTCGCCTTACGTTCCGGGTTGGGACTGCCACGGTCTGCCAATCGAGCTGAAAGTGGAGCAAGAGTTTGGCAAACCGGGTGAGAAGTTCACCGCCGCCGAGTTCCGTGCAAAGTGCCGCGAATACGCAGCCACGCAGGTTGACGGTCAGCGCGCTGACTTCATCCGTCTGGGCGTGCTGGGCGACTGGTCGCACCCGTACCTGACCATGGACTTCAAAACCGAAGCCAACATCATCCGCGCGCTGGGTAAAATCATCGGTAACGGCCACCTGCACAAAGGCGCTAAGCCGGTGCACTGGTGCGTGGACTGCCGTTCTGCGCTGGCAGAAGCGGAAGTTGAGTATTACGACAAAAACTCTCCATCTATCGACGTGGCGTTCAACGCTGTCGATCAGGATGCGGTGAAGGCTAAATTTGGCGTCTCCTCGGTAAATGGCCCGATCTCTCTGGTGATCTGGACTACCACACCGTGGACCCTGCCAGCGAACCGTGCGATCTCCCTGTCCGGTGAGTTCGAATACGCGCTGGTGCAGATTGACGGTCAGGCGGTTATCCTGGCGAAAGATCTGGTTGAGAGCGTGCTGAAGCGCGCGCATATCAGCGACTACACCGTGCTGGGCACCGTGAAAGGTGATGCGCTGGAGCTGATGCGCTTCAAGCACCCGTTCCTGGACTTCTATGTTCCGGCGATCCTGGGCGACCACGTGACGCTGGAAGCGGGTACCGGTGCGGTGCATACCGCCGGCGGCCACGGTCCTGACGACTATAACATCAGCCTGAAGTACGGTCTGGAAATCGCTAACCCGGTTGGCCCGGACGGATCTTATCTGCCTGGCACCTATCCGGCGCTGGACGGTATCAACGTCTTCAAAGCGAACGACATCATCGTCGACATGCTGCGCACCAGCGGCGCGCTGCTGCACGTTGAAAAAATGCAGCACAGCTATCCGTGCTGCTGGCGTCATAAAACGCCGATCATCTTCCGTGCGACCCCGCAGTGGTTCGTCAGCATGGATCAGAAAGGCCTGCGCGAGCAGTCTCTGAAAGAGATCAAAGGCGTGCAGTGGATCCCTGACTGGGGCCAGGCGCGTATCGAATCCATGGTGGCTAACCGTCCTGACTGGTGTATCTCCCGTCAGCGTACCTGGGGCGTGCCGATGTCTCTGTTCGTACATAAAGAGACGCAGGAGCTGCACCCGAACACCCTGGAACTGATGGAAGAAGTGGCGAAGCGCGTCGAAGTTGACGGTATTCAGGCGTGGTGGGATCTCGACTCCCGCGACATCCTGGGCGCTGACGCAGATAACTACGAGAAAGTGCCGGATACCCTGGACGTGTGGTTCGACTCCGGGTCTACCCACTCCTCCGTGGTTGACGTGCGTCCGGAATTTGCCGGTCACGCTGCCGATATGTATCTGGAAGGGTCTGACCAACACCGCGGCTGGTTCATGTCATCTCTGATGATCTCCACCGCCATGAAGGGTAAAGCGCCTTACCGTCAGGTACTGACTCACGGCTTCACCGTGGATGGTCAGGGCCGTAAGATGTCCAAATCTATCGGTAACACCGTTTCTCCGCAGGATGTGATGAACAAGCTGGGCGCAGACATTCTGCGTCTGTGGGTGGCCTCTACCGATTACACCGGCGAAATGGCGGTGTCCGACGAGATCCTGAAGCGTGCTGCCGACAGCTATCGTCGTATCCGTAACACCGCGCGCTTCCTGCTGGCGAACCTGAACGGGTTCGATCCGGCAAAAGACATGGTGAAACCGGAAGAGATGGTGGTGCTGGATCGCTGGGCGGTAGGCTGCGCGAAAGCGGCGCAGGAAGATATCCTGAAAGCCTACGAGTCTTACGACTTCCACGAAGTGGTGCAGCGCCTGATGCGCTTCTGCTCCATCGAGATGGGCTCGTTCTACCTCGACATCATCAAAGACCGCCAGTACACCGCGAAGGCGGACAGCGTGGCGCGTCGTAGCTGCCAGACCGCGCTGTTCCACATCGCAGAAGCGCTGGTTCGCTGGATGGCGCCGATCATGTCCTTCACCGCGGACGAAATCTGGGGCTACCTGCCGGGCGATCGTGAGAAGTATGTGTTCACGGGCGAGTGGTACGAAGGTCTGTTCGATCTCTCCAGCACCGAAGCGATGAACGATGCCTTCTGGGACGAGCTGCTGAAAGTGCGTGGCGAAGTGAACAAGGTTATCGAGCAGGCGCGTGCAGACAAGAAAGTCGGCGGCTCTCTGGAAGCGGCAGTTACGCTGTATGCAGAACCGGAGCTGGCGGCGAAGCTGACGGCGCTGGGCGATGAATTACGATTTGTCCTGTTGACCTCCGGTGCGAAAGTTGCGGATTATGCCGAAGCTTCTGCTGATGCTCAGCAGAGCGAACTGCTCAAAGGACTGAAAGTCGCGCTGAGCAAAGCCGACGGTGAGAAATGCCCGCGTTGCTGGCATTACACCACCGATGTTGGCCTGGTGGCGGAACACGCAGACATCTGCGGACGCTGTGTAAGCAACGTCGCCGGTGACGGCGAAAAACGTAAGTTTGCCTGATGAGTAAAACTCTCTGTTCAACAGGACTGCGCTGGCTGTGGCTGGTTGTGGTGGTGCTGATTATCGATCTGGGCAGCAAGTTCCTGATCCTCCAGAACTTTGCTCTGGGGGAGACGGTTCCGCTGTTCCCGTCGCTTAACCTGCACTACGCGCGTAACTACGGCGCAGCGTTTAGTTTCCTTGCCGACAGCGGTGGCTGGCAGCGCTGGTTCTTTGCGGGTATCGCTCTCGGTATCTGCGTGATCCTCGCGGTGCTGATGTACCGCTCGAAGGCCACACAAAAGCTGAATAACATCGCCTACGCGCTGATCATTGGCGGCGCGCTGGGCAACCTGTTTGACCGCCTGTGGCACGGCTTTGTGGTCGATATGATCGACTTCTACGTCGGCGACTGGCACTTCGCGACCTTTAACCTCGCTGATAGCGCAATTTGCATCGGTGCGGCGTTAATCGTGCTGGAAGGCTTCTTGCCTAAACCGGCTGCGAAAGAGCAGGCGTAATACACTCGCCCGGTGGTGAAATGCTACCGGGCAAAACAAGCGAGCAATTTGCATGTCTAAATCCGTACAGAGCAACAGCGCGGTTCTCGTTCACTTCACGCTGAAGCTGGATGACGGCTCCACGGCCGAATCCACCCGCAATAACGGCAAACCAGCCCTGTTTCGCCTTGGCGATACCTCCCTGTCTGAAGGTCTTGAGCAGCAGCTTCTCGGTCTGAAAGAGGGTGAGAAAAAGGCTTTTTCGCTGGAGCCGGATGCCGCGTTTGGCGTGCCGAGCCCGGACCTGATCCAGTATTTCTCGCGCCGCGAGTTTATGGACGCGGGTGAACCGGAGATCGGCGCGATTATGCTCTTTACCGCTATGGACGGCAGCGAAATGCCTGGCGTGATCCGCGAAATCAACGGCGACTCTATTACCGTTGACTTCAACCATCCGCTTGCCGGGCGTACCGTTCATTTTGATGTTGAAGTGCTGGAAATCGATCCTGCACTGGAGGCCTGAAATGCAGATCCTGTTGGCTAACCCGCGCGGCTTCTGCGCCGGTGTAGACCGCGCTATCAGCATTGTTGAAAACGCGCTGGAGATTTACGGCGCGCCGATTTATGTGCGTCACGAAGTGGTGCATAACCGCTACGTGGTCGACAGCCTGCGCGAGCGCGGTGCCATCTTTATCGAGCAGATCAGCGAAGTGCCGGACGGCGCAATCCTGATCTTCTCCGCGCACGGGGTATCCCAGGCGGTTCGTAACGAAGCGAAAAGCCGCGATCTGACCGTATTCGATGCCACCTGTCCGCTGGTGACAAAAGTGCATATGGAAGTGGCGCGCGCCAGCCGCCGCGGTGAAGAGTCGATTCTGATTGGCCATGCCGGTCATCCGGAAGTCGAAGGCACCATGGGCCAGTACAGCAACCCGGAAGGGGGGATGTATCTGGTTGAGTCGCCTGAAGATGTCTTTACGCTGAACGTGAAAAATGAAGCCCGTCTGTCGTTTATGACCCAGACGACGCTCTCCGTCGACGATACCTCAGACGTGATTGACGCGCTGCGCCAGCGCTTCCCGAAAATCGTCGGTCCGCGTAAGGATGATATCTGCTACGCGACCACTAACCGTCAGGAAGCGGTGCGCGCACTGGCTGAACAGGCGGATGTGGTGCTGGTGGTCGGCTCCAAAAACTCCTCTAACTCCAACCGCCTGGCCGAACTGGCGCAGCGTATGGGGAAAGCGGCATTCCTGATTGATGATGCTACGGACATTCAGGAAGCGTGGGTGAAAGAGGCGAAATGTGTAGGCGTCACCGCAGGGGCTTCTGCGCCGGATATTCTGGTGCAAAACGTGATTGCGCGTTTACAGGAATTGGGCGGTGGCGAGGCTATTCCGCTGGAAGGGCGTGAAGAGAACATCGTTTTCGAAGTGCCAAAAGAGCTGCGTGTGGACATTCAGCAAATCGACTGAGAAAACGGGGAGCATGGCTCCCCGTTTTACTAATGGGATGCCCCAATTCAGCTTGCGCTCAGTTGCCATTGTCGAGGGTTCGCCTGTCTTCCTCCGTCTGTTTTGGCGTGAGTGGTGGGATAGACTTTTAGCTGCCTGGACGTATATACATGGATCTCAGTTTATTACACCAGACCTGAACGGAGCCGGCATCGAAATAGAACGCGTTCATCTTTCTATCCAGTACCAGTGAAATACAGGGATACAAATCTGGTTTACCTTCGCTTAACAACGTATCAATTTCTCCCTCCGCAAACAGGCTCAAATCAAAAAATCGCAGATACCATTTCTTAAAATTCTCAAATGAATTCAGCACGATTAGCGTCTGATGACGGGCTCCCAACACAATCAATCTCCACATAAACTATTCTATATATATTATTTATATATCCTGATGATTGTATTTTGGATATAAATCACACCTGCTTATTAAAAATAAATCAACACGGTTTTAAGTCCATTTTTGTATTGCTTTTGTTTGTACTGATCTCTCTTTATTTGATTGTTTTGATTGGGATTTTTGTGGAGTCCAGTTTGACACTTTTATTTGTTTGTCTTTTTGTGCGTTAAATTCATAATCCTCCGCGCATATAAAATTACTCTCTGGATTTTGCTTCATCTGTTTGATGTCGGACAGGGTTTCTCTGGCTGAAGCAAAGGCTATTGGTCTTTTTATGTTTTTACACTTTTAAAGGAAAAAAAGTTGTTAAATCGCCATCATCCACGGGGTCAAAATGAATCCTAAACTCAGTAAACTGTCTGCGACGGTTTGCCTGTTTTCGCAATTATTCAGCATCGCCTTACCGACCTTCGTGCCGGTTATTGCGCACGCGCAGAATAAGCCGCAAACGCTCGCAGAAATAACCACCACACCTTATATTCTGAAAAAAGGCGAAACGGTCTCTGTTGTTGCCGCGCGTTATTCTCTCAGCGTCGATGCGCTGAAAAAGCTTAACGTCTTCAGAACCTTTAGTAAGCCTTTCGAGAAACTCGGAGAAGGTGATGAAATCGATGTTCCGGTAAATAACACCACTAAAAAAGACACTGCCGGATATACCCCTGAGGGTGCTGACGCCTTCTGGGCAAACCGGGCCTCCTCGCTCGGCAACACACTCTCTTCAGACCATCCTGCCGATCAGGCAGCCTCGATGGTTAAAAGCATGACCACCGGTGCGGCCGTCTCCACCGTTGAGCAGTGGCTCGATCAGTTCGGCACCGCGAAAGCGAAGCTGAACCTGGACGATGATTTCACCCTCGACGGCTCATCGCTCGACGTCCTGCTGCCGCTCTATGATCAGCAGAATAACCTGCTGTTCACGCAGCTTGGTTACCGGAACAAGGATTCCCGTAACACACTCAATGCCGGCCTCGGTTTCCGTACCTTCCACGGCAACTGGATGTACGGTATCAACAGCTTCTATGATGACGACGTGACGGGTAATAACCGTCGCCTGGGCGTGGGTCTGGAAGCCTGGACCGACTACCTGAAACTCGGCGCCAACAGCTACACCGGCCTGACGGACTGGCACCAGTCCCGCGACTTCGCCGATTACGATGAACGCCCGGCTGACGGTTTCGACATCCGCGCCGAAGGCTGGCTGCCGGCTTATCCGCAGCTCGGCGGCAAACTGGTGTACGAGCAGTATCGCGGTGATGAAGTCGCCCTGTTCAGCAAGGACGACCGTTCCAGCGATCCGAAAGCGGTCACCCTGGGCATGAACTATACGCCGGTGCCGCTGGTGACGGTGGGTGTTGACCACCGCCAGGGGCAGAGCGGGCAAAATGACACCCGTCTGAATCTCGAATTTAACTACGAGCTCGGTCTGCCGTGGAACAAGCAGATCGACGATTCGCTGGTGGCCGCCCGCCGCACGCTGGCAGGCAGCCGTCTTGATCTGGTCGATCGTAACAACGATATCGTCCTTGAGTATAAAAAACAGGATCTGATCCACCTGACCCTGCCGGCGCTTCTCGAAGGCAAAGCCAGTGACAAAGGTAACATCAGCGCCACCGTCAAGGCCAAATACGGTGTAGATCATATCGAATGGGACTACAGCGAAATCCTTGCGGCGCAGGGCAGTGCCGTCGCCGTCAACAAGCAGACGCTGGAGATCACCTTCCCGCCGTATCAGACCACCGGCAGCAATGTGTACCACCTCAGCGCGGTGGCCTACGATCCGCATCACAACAAGTCAAACCGTGAAACCATGGAAATCCGCGTCAGCGAGCCGGATGCGACCATCAGTGACGGGGACCTGATTGTCACCGTGGACGGGGCGGCCGCCAACGGCGAGGCCACCGACACGGTGCAGGCGAAAGTCACCGACAGCGCGCACCACGCGGTCGCCGGGGTGAAAGTTGAGTTTACCGCAGACAACGAGACGCGGGTGATGACGGCCTCGGCGGTCACAGACGTAAACGGTCTGGCGACAACCAACCTGACTAACATCCACGCGGGCAAATCAAACGTGACCGCCACGGTGAACGGTTCGGCCCGCAGCGTCCCCGTCAGCTTTGTCGCCGACAGCGGCAGCGCGGTGATTGCCGACGGTAACCTCACCGTTACCCGCGACAACGGTAAAGCGAACAACAGCGACACCAACCACGTTCAGGCGAAAGTCACGGACAAAAACGGCAACACCG
Source organism: Enterobacter sp. HG048 (assembly GCF_024702055.1). Classification (NCBI taxonomy): domain Bacteria; kingdom Pseudomonadati; phylum Pseudomonadota; class Gammaproteobacteria; order Enterobacterales; family Enterobacteriaceae; genus Enterobacter; species Enterobacter sp. HG048. Next base: position 90,733 of record NZ_JANLIZ010000007.1, on the reverse strand, counting down.
TTTCGGGCACCACGGTGAGCTTCTCCAGCACCGTCAGCGGGGCCACCATGGTGACGGCGTCTGCGGTCACGGATGAAAACGGTATCGCAGGCACCGACCTGACCAGCACCATGTCGGGCGTTGTTCCGGTGAAAGCCGCGGTGAACGGTACCGACAAATCGGTCGACACCCACTTCGCCCAGGATGACAGCACCGCCACCATTGGCACCGGTGATTTTGTCCTCACCACGGATAACGCGAAAGCCAACGGCAGCGCCACCAACGCGGTGAAGGCGACCGTGAAAGACGCGAACGGCCTGCCGCTTGCCGGCGTGGTGGTCAGCTTCAGCGCCACTAACGGGGCGAACGTTGCCAGCGCGAAGGCCACTACCGACCAGAGCGGGGTCGCCACCACGACGCTGACCAGCACGAAAGCCGGAATCTCTGCGGTAACCGTCAGCGTCAGCAATGCCACGGGCGGCAGCAGCCAGTCGCTGGACGCGCATTTTGTCGCGGACGACAGCACGGCGACGATTTCTGCCGGTAACCTGACGGTAACCACCGACAACGCGAAAGCGGACGGCAGCGCCACCAACGCGGTGAAAGCGATTGTCACCGATGCGAACGGCAACGTCCTCGCCGGACAAAGCGTGAGCTTCTCTGCCTCCAACAGTGCAACGGTCATCACTGCCTCCGCCACCACGGACGCGGACGGTGTGGCCACCACCACGCTGAACAACAGCAAATCCGGGATCACCAGCGTGACCGCCACGGTCAACGGCAACAGCCAGACGGTCGACACCACCTTCCTGGCCGACAGCAGCACGGCGGGTATCAGTTCCGGTAACCTGACGGTAACCACCGATAACGCGAAAGCGGACGGCGCGGCCACCAACGCGGTGAAAGCGATTGTCACCGACGCGAAAGGCAACCTGGTGAAAGACGCCACGGTAACCTTTACCGCCACTAACGGGGCCTCCATCACCACGGCCTCCGCCACCACGGACGTTAACGGTATCGCCACCACCACGCTGAGCAACACAAAAGCCGGTGTGGCGAAAGTGACGGCCAGCGTCAACGGCAGCAGCCAGACGGTCGACACCACCTTCGTGGCGGACAGCGGCACGGCAACCATCAGCGACGGCAACCTGACGGTGACCACAGATAACGCGAAAGCCAACGGCACGGCCACCAACGCGGTGAAAGCGATTGTCACCGATGTTAACGGCAACCTGGTTTCCGGTGTGGCAGTAACCTTTACCGCCACCAACGGCGCGACGGTGACCACCGCCTCTGCAACCACGGATGCGGACGGTATCGCCACCACTACCCTGACGAACACCAAATCCGGTGTGGCGAAAGTAACCGCCAGCATCAACGGCAACAGCCAGTCCGTGGATACCTCCTTTGTAGCCGACAGCAGCACGGCGACCATCAGCGACGGTAACCTGACGGTGACCACCGACAACGCGAAAGCGGACGGCTCGGACACCAACGCGGTGAAAGCGATTGTGACAGACGCCAACGGTAACCTGGTTTCCGGTGTGGCAGTGACCTTTACCGCCACCAACGGGGCGACGGTGACCACCGCTTCCGCGACCACGGATACGGACGGTATCGCCACCACCACGCTGACCAACAGCAAATCCGGTATTGCCAAAGTGACGGCTACCGTCAACGGCAACAGCCAGACGGTGGACACCACCTTTGTGGCCGACAGCAGCACGGCGACCATCAGTTCCGGTAACCTGACGGTGACCACCGACGGCGCGAAAGCGGACGGGGCGGACACCAACGCGGTGAAAGCGATTGTCACTGACGCGAAAGGTAACCTGGTGAAAGACGTGACGGTGACCTTCACGGCCACCAACGGCGCCACGGTGATTACCGCCTCCGCCACCACGGACGTTGACGGTATCGCCACCACCACGCTGAGCAACACCACGGCCGGCACGGCGAAAGTGACCGCTACGGTGAACGGCAACAGCCAGACGGTCGACACCACCTTTGTGGCCGACGGCGGCACGGCAACCATCAACTCCGGTAACCTGACGGTGACCACCGATAACGCGAAAGCCAACGGCAGCGCCACCAATGCGGTGAAAGCGATTGTCACCGACGCGAAAGGCAACAACGTCAAAGACGCGGTAGTGACCTTCACTGCCACCAACGGCGCCACCATCACCACGGAGTCTGCCACCACCGACGCCGACGGTATCGCTACCACCACGCTGAAGAACACCAAAGCCGGTGTCTCTGCGGTAACCGCGAAAGTAAACGGCAACAGCCAGTCTGTGGACACCACCTTTGTGGCGGACAGCAGCACGGCGACCATCAGTTCCGGTAACCTGACGGTCACCACCGATAACGCGAAAGCGGACGGCACGGCCACCGACGCGGTGAAAGCTATCGTGACGGATGCCAACGGCAACCTGGTTTCCGGTGTAGCAGTGACCTTCACCGCCACCAACGGGGCCACCATTACCACCGCCTCTGCCACCACCGATACGGACGGTATTGCCACCACCACGCTGACCAACACCAAATCCGGTGTGGCGAAAGTGACGGCCACCGTCAACGGCAACAGCCAGACGGTGGACACCACCTTTGTGGCCGACAGCAGTACGGCGACGATTTCGTCCGGTAACCTGACGGTGACCACCGACAACGCGAAAGCCAACGGCAGCGCCACCGACGCGGTGAAAGCGATTGTCACCGATGCCAACGGCAACCCGGTGAAAGACATGACGGTGGCCTTTACCGCCACCAACGGGGCGACCATCGTGACGGAATCGGTCACCACGGACGCTGACGGTATCGCCACCACCACGCTGACCAACACCAAATCCGGTGTGAGCAAAGTGACGGCCACCGTCAACGGCAACAGCCAGACGGTCGACACCACCTTTGTGGCGGACAGCAGTACGGCGACCATCAGCGACGGTAACCTGACGGTGACAACCGATAACGCGAAAGCGAACGGTACAGCCACCGACGCGGTGAAAGCAATTGTGACGGACGCCAACGGTAACCTGGTGAAAGACGCGACGGTGACCTTTACCGCCACCAACGGCGCGACCATCACCACCGCCTCCGCCACCACGGATGCGAACGGTGTGGCAACGACGACGCTGACCAACACCAAAGCCGGTATTGCCAAAGTGACGGCGACGGTGAATGGTAACAGCCTAGTTGTGGACACCACTTTTGTGGCGGACAGCAGTACGGCGACCATTAGCGACGGCAACCTGACGGTGACCACCGACAACGCGGTGGCCAACGACAGCGATACCAACGCGGTGAAAGCGGTTGTCACCGACGCCAACGGTAACAAGCTGAAAGACGCGACGGTGACGTTTACCGCCACCAATAGCGCGAAAATCACCACCGCCTCTGCCACCACGGACGTCGATGGTGTGGTCACTACCACGCTGAAAAATACCAAATCCGGTATTGCCGCCGTGACGGCCACCGTTAACAGCAACAGCAAGTCTGTCGACACCACCTTTGTGGCCGACAGCAGTACGGCGACCATTGCGACGGGTAACCTGACGGTCACCACCGACAACGCGGCTGCGAACGGCACGGCGACGGATGCGGTACAGGCGAAAGTCACCGATGCCAACGGTAACCTTGCGCCGGGTGTGGCGGTTGCGTTCAGCGTCACCACCGGGGCAACGGTCGTGACTGCCTCCGCCATCACCGACGCTTACGGACTGGCGAAAACCAACCTGACCAGCGAGAAGTCCGGTGCCTATACGGTAACGGCCACGCTTGGCGAGGCCAGCCAGACCGCCACGGTCAACTTCAAAGCGGACGCAACGACGGCGGTCACCACGCTGGTAGCCGATGTGACGACGCAGCTCGCTGACGGAGAATCCGTTATCGCGCTGACCGCCACCGTGAAGGACGCGAAGGGTAACCTGGTGCCGAATGAGAACGTGGTGTTTACCACCACCGGTGCGGCGACGTTAGGGGATGCCACCGTAACCAAGACCGTTGCCACCGACGCGAATGGCCAGGTGAAGCTGAACGTGACAAACACAACGGCGGAAATCGTCACCGTTGCGGCGAAATCGTCATCCAACGCCAGTGATATCGGCGGCAGCGTGGAGCTGACCTTTACCGCACCACCGCCAGCACCGATGCCGTCTACCACGAAAATCACGGTTAACGGCGCTGACTTTGCGGTCGACGCCGGCTTCCCGAAATCGGGCTATGACGGCGCTAAGTTCCAGATTGCCCTTAAAGGCGATGCGGCGAGCAACGCCAATTATACCTGGTCGGATAACAGTGACTGGGTCACGGTGGACAGTACCGGTACGGTGACCTTGAGTAGTGAGGGTACTTCGGATGAAGTGACCATTACCGCCACGCCAAAAAGTGGTGGAGTCCCGTTTGACTATAAGTTCCAGTTGATCACCTGGTTTAAAAACCCAAATGTTAGGGTTAGAGGAGTTGATGCACCGGGTGTATGTACTGCTTTAGATGGGGGATATTCTATTGCTGCACCTGAAAAAATAGGCGACAAGGGTCAAAACATAGCTTCCACACGCGTTGCCGGAAGCGATCGCTTGTGGTCTGAGTGGGGTATTAGCAATAGTAATAATTGGGAGGGGTTTGTAGTGCTGTGGACTTCTCAAGTTGGAAGCGACGGTAAGCGCAGTGATTTTAATTTTGAAAATCATACGCGGTATGCGGATTATAATGACGGCTCTTCGACTTATAACGTCGCCTGTGCAAAAGCGTTATAACCCATCATCACTGCATGCAGTCATGATTAATCGTCAAGAGTATTAAAATGTTATCAAATGGGAGCCACCGGCTCCCATTTTTTTATGCCCCTGTCATCCCAGGCAAAATTTTTTCCTTGCCTGTACGGCGTAGATACCCCGTTCAGAATCTCGAGGAACGCGACGATATCATCAATGTCTTTCTGCCGCCGACGCGGGTGCTCAGAGAATGTTGCGGTTTTTGCCGATCGTCATGTCTTTTACTGATATTTAAGTCGGTTTCACGTTAAATTCTAATTATCGGTGTTTTCAGTTGGCAGTGCTTCTCAAGGCTGGTTAATCTGAAAACGGTTTACATCATTTTAACGTAAGAGAATAACTATGCATGATGCACAGATCCGTGTCGCTATTGCGGGCGCGGGTGGACGTATGGGCCGTCAGCTGATTCAGGCGGCACTTCAGATGGATGGCGTCGCGCTTGGCGCGGCACTGGAGCGAGAAGGTTCGTCGCTTCTGGGGACCGATGCCGGTGAGCTGGCTGGCGCTGGCCACACGGGCGTTACCGTGCAAAGCAGCCTGGAGGCGGTAAAAGAGGACTTCGATGTCTTCATCGATTTTACCCGCCCGGAAGGAACGCTCGCGCATCTGGCGTATTGTCGTCAGCACGGCAAGGGGATGGTGATTGGCACCACCGGTTTTGACGATGCGGGCAAGCAGGCTATCCAGGATGCATCAAAAGAGATTGCGATTGTCTTCGCGGCGAACTTCAGCGTGGGCGTTAACGTCATGCTGAAGCTGCTGGAGAAGGCCGCGAAGGTGATGGGCAACTATACCGATATCGAGATCGTAGAAGCTCACCACCGTTACAAAGTGGATGCGCCATCGGGTACGGCGCTGGCGATGGGCGAAGCGATTGCTCATGCACTCGATAAAGATTTAAAAGAATGCGCGGTCTATGCCCGCGAAGGTTACACCGGCGAACGCGTGCCGGGCACCATTGGCTTTGCAACCGTGCGCGCGGGTGACATCGTCGGCGAACACACAGCGATGTTCGCCGATATTGGCGAACGTGTCGAAATTACGCATAAAGCCTCCAGCCGAATGACGTTCGCCAACGGCGCCGTACGTTCCGCTTTGTGGCTTAAAAACAAGAAAGACGGCCTTTTTGATATGCGAGATGTGCTTGATCTCAACAATTTGTAAGCATTATTACCCATCGTGATGTGGTTATTGCAGTCGTAATTGTTTGATTGCATAGGGCAATATTTTATTGCCCTTTTATTTTATGTGTTTCATGGTGAATTTTACCTTAAAGCCATAAATGTCTATCTATTGTTGCATTTTAACGTTACTGGAATGTAAATTTTGACCATTTGGTCCACTTTATTCTGCTCCAATGCGTTATTTTTTATTAAACCAGGCGCGCAAGCGTTTTCCACGGTGATTTACCTGATCTTTTTGTCGCTTAAGCCGCATTCCACTCGTCAGGCTTGCAAAAGAATAAGCAAAATATCCGTTTTAAGTTGACTTTTACCCATCAAATCTCCAGAATGCCGCCGTTTGCCAAAAATCCGCTGGCAACACATTTGCATTGATCCATGACATGCTATGAATTAATATGCAAATAAAGTGAGTGAATATTCTCTGGAGGGTGTTTTGATTAAGTCAGCGCTATTGGTTCTGGAAGACGGAACCCAGTTTATCGGTCGGGCCATAGGGGCAACGGGTTCGGCGGTTGGGGAAGTCGTTTTCAATACTTCAATGACCGGTTATCAAGAAATCCTCACTGATCCTTCCTATTCTCGCCAAATCGTTACTCTTACTTATCCTCATATCGGCAATGTCGGCACCAATGCGGCTGACGAAGAATCCTCTCAGGTACATGCGCAAGGCCTGGTCATCCGCGACCTGCCGCTGATTGCCAGCAATTTCCGCAATACCGAAGATCTCTCTTCTTACCTGAAGCGCCATAACATTGTGGCGATTGCCGATATCGATACCCGTAAGTTAACGCGTCTGCTGCGCGAGAAGGGTGCACAGAACGGCTGCATCATCGCGGGGGATAACCTCGATGCGACGCTGGCGCTGGAAAAAGCGAAAGCCTTCCCGGGCCTGAACGGCATGGACCTGGCGAAAGAAGTGACTACCGCTGAAGCCTACAGCTGGACTCAGGGTAGCTGGACGCTGGAAGGCGACCTGCCGGAAGCGAAAAAAGAGAGCGAGCTGCCGTTCCACGTGGTGGCCTACGATTTCGGTGCCAAGCGCAACATCCTGCGCATGCTGGTTGACCGCGGCTGCCGCCTGACGGTGGTTCCGGCGCAAACGTCTGCCGAAGACGTGCTGAAGATGAATCCGGACGGTATTTTCCTGTCCAACGGCCCTGGCGACCCGGCGCCGTGCGATTACGCCATCGCCGCCATCAAGTCCTTCCTGGAAACCGACATCCCGGTATTCGGCATCTGCCTCGGCCATCAGCTGCTGGCGCTGGCGAGCGGTGCAAACACCGTTAAGATGAAGTTCGGCCACCACGGTGGTAACCATCCGGTGAAAGACATCGATAACAACACGGTGATGATCACCGCGCAGAACCACGGCTTTGCCGTCGATGAAGCCTCGATGCCGGCTAACCTGCGCGTGACCCATAAGTCGCTGTTCGATGGCACCCTGCAGGGGATTCATCGTACCGATAAGCCAGCATTCAGCTTCCAGGGCCACCCGGAAGCGAGCCCGGGCCCGCACGACGCCGCGCCGCTGTTCGATCACTTCATCGAACTTATCGAGCAATACCGTAAGACCGCTAAATAATCAGGAGCCGAGAAGACAATGCCAAAACGTACAGACATAAAAAGCATCCTGATCCTTGGCGCTGGCCCGATCGTCATCGGCCAGGCCTGCGAATTCGACTACTCCGGCGCGCAGGCGTGTAAAGCCCTGCGCGAAGAGGGTTACCGCGTTATCCTGGTGAACTCCAACCCGGCGACCATCATGACCGACCCGGAAATGGCTGATGCGACCTACATCGAGCCTATTCACTGGGAAGTGGTGCGTAAAATCATCGAGAAAGAGCGTCCGGACGCGGTGCTGCCAACCATGGGCGGCCAGACGGCGCTGAACTGCGCGCTGGAGCTGGAGCGTCAGGGCGTGCTGGAAGAGTTCGGCGTGACCATGATCGGTGCGACCGCCGACGCGATTGATAAAGCAGAAGACCGTCGCCGCTTCGACGTGGCGATGAAGAAAATCGGCCTCGACACTGCGCGTTCCGGTATCGCACACAACATGGAAGAAGCGCTGGCCGTCGCGGCTGACGTGGGCTATCCGTGCATCATCCGTCCATCGTTCACCATGGGCGGCACCGGCGGCGGTATCGCCTATAACCGCGAAGAGTTCGAAGAAATTTGCGAACGCGGCCTGGATCTCTCTCCAACCAAAGAGCTGCTGATTGATGAATCGCTGATTGGCTGGAAAGAGTACGAGATGGAAGTGGTGCGTGATAAAAACGACAACTGCATCATCGTCTGCTCCATCGAAAACTTCGATGCGATGGGTATCCACACCGGTGACTCCATCACCGTTGCGCCAGCCCAGACCCTGACCGACAAAGAGTATCAAATCATGCGTAACGCCTCGATGGCGGTACTGCGTGAAATCGGCGTGGAAACAGGTGGTTCTAACGTGCAGTTCTCCGTTAACCCGAAAACAGGCCGTCTGATTGTTATCGAAATGAACCCGCGCGTATCCCGTTCCTCCGCGCTGGCTTCTAAGGCGACCGGCTTCCCGATTGCGAAAGTGGCGGCGAAGCTGGCGGTGGGTTACACCCTCGACGAGCTGATGAACGACATCACCGGTGGCCGCACCCCAGCGTCCTTCGAGCCGTCAATCGACTACGTTGTGACCAAAATTCCACGCTTCAACTTCGAGAAATTCGCGGGCGCGAACGACCGTCTGACCACCCAGATGAAATCTGTCGGTGAAGTGATGGCGATTGGCCGCACGCAGCAGGAATCCCTGCAGAAAGCGCTGCGCGGTCTGGAAGTGGGCGCGACCGGCTTTGACCCGAAAGTGAGCCTGGACGACCCGGAAGCGCTGACCAAAATCCGCCGCGAGCTGAAAGACGCGGGCGCAGAACGTATCTGGTATATCGCCGATGCCTTCCGTGCGGGCCTGTCCGTCGACGGCGTGTTCAACCTGACCAACATCGACCGCTGGTTCCTGGTGCAGATTGAAGAGCTGGTGCGTCTGGAAGAGCAGGTTGCTGAACTGGGCATCAATGGCCTGGACGCTGACTTCCTGCGCGTGCTGAAGCGTAAAGGCTTCGCCGATGCGCGTCTGGCTAAGCTGGCGGGCGTGCGCGAAGCGGAAATCCGCAAGCTGCGCGACCAGTATGACCTGCACCCGGTCTACAAGCGCGTGGACACCTGTGCGGCGGAATTCTCGACCGACACCGCCTACATGTACTCCACCTATGAAGACGAGTGCGAAGCGAACCCGTCCGTCGACCGCGACAAGATTATGGTGCTGGGCGGCGGTCCAAACCGTATCGGCCAGGGCATCGAGTTCGACTACTGCTGCGTACACGCCTCGCTGGCGCTGCGCGAGGACGGTTACGAGACCATCATGGTCAACTGTAACCCGGAAACGGTTTCTACCGACTACGACACCTCTGACCGCCTCTACTTCGAGCCTGTTACCCTGGAAGACGTGCTGGAAATCGTGCGCATCGAGAAGCCAAAAGGCGTTATCGTGCAGTACGGCGGCCAGACCCCGCTGAAGCTGGCCCGCGCGCTGGAAGCAGCAGGCGTGCCGGTTATCGGCACCAGCCCGGATGCGATTGACCGTGCGGAAGACCGCGAGCGTTTCCAGCAGGCGGTTGACCGTCTGAAGCTGAAACAGCCGGCGAACGCCACCGTCACCGCCATTGAAATGGCCGTTGAGAAGGCGAAAGAAATTGGCTACCCGCTGGTGGTGCGTCCTTCCTACGTGCTGGGCGGCCGCGCGATGGAAATCGTTTATGACGAAGCCGACCTGCGTCGCTACTTCCAGACCGCGGTGAGCGTCTCCAACGATGCGCCAGTGCTGCTCGACCGCTTCCTCGACGACGCGGTGGAAGTGGATGTGGACGCCATCTGCGACGGCGAAATGGTGCTGATTGGCGGCATCATGGAGCATATCGAGCAGGCGGGCGTGCACTCCGGCGACTCCGCCTGTTCTCTGCCAGCGTACACGCTGAGCCAGGAGATTCAGGACGTGATGCGCCAGCAGGTGCAGAAGCTGGCCTTCGAGCTGCAGGTTCGCGGTCTGATGAACGTCCAGTTCGCGGTTAAAGACAACGAAGTCTACCTGATTGAAGTCAACCCGCGCGCGGCACGTACCGTACCGTTCGTCTCCAAAGCCACCGGCGTACCGCTGGCGAAAGTAGCGGCGCGCGTGATGGCGGGCCAGACGCTGGCGCAGCAGGGCGTGACCAAAGAGATCATTCCACCGTACTACTCGGTGAAAGAAGTGGTGCTGCCGTTCAACAAATTCCCGGGCGTTGACCCGCTGTTAGGGCCAGAAATGCGCTCTACCGGGGAAGTGATGGGCGTGGGCCGCACCTTCGCAGAAGCGTTCGCGAAGGCGCAGCTGGGCAGTAGCTCCACCATGAGAAAATCAGGCCGTGCGCTGCTCTCCGTTCGCGAAGGCGACAAAGAGCGCGTGGTTGACCTGGCCGCCAAGCTGCTGAAACAGGGCTTCGAGCTGGACGCGACCCACGGTACCGCGATTGTGCTGGGCGAAGCCGGCATCAACCCGCGTCTGGTGAACAAGGTGCATGAAGGTCGTCCGCACATTCAGGACCGTATCAAGAATGGCGAATACACCTACATCATCAACACCACCGCAGGCCGCCAGGCGATTGAAGACTCCAAGCTGATTCGCCGCAGCGCGCTGCAGTACAAAGTGCACTACGACACCACCCTGAACGGCGGTTTCGCAACGGCCATGGCGCTGAATGCGGATGCCACCGAGAAGGTAATTTCGGTGCAGGAAATGCACGCGCAGATTAGCAAGTAAGTAAAAATGCCCGGTGCCGTTCGGTTGCCGGGTATTCTCCCATCTTCAGAACCTTCTGGTTTTTCATCCGCATTCAGTCAGTTAGCCTAAAATGGTTAGGTCGATAACGAAATTCAACTGAGAGCAGGGGAAAACACCATGCAAAATAAATTACTGATCGCTTCCGTTCTGGCTGCCACGACAATGTTTACCGTTGCGGGCTGTTCGTCTAATCAGGCCGTAAAAACCACCGATGGCAAAACCATTGTCACCGACGGCAAACCGCAGGTGGATGACGATACCGGGCTGGTGTCGTACAAAAACGCCGAAACCGGTCAAACCGAGCAGATTAACCGTGACCAGGTGAAATCTATGGGCGAGCTGGATAACTAATTCAGAATTCTGACGTAAGCCCGTCAATAATATTCACTATTAGCCTGTTGAATTACTGACTACACTCTTTTGTTAAAAGAAAGCAGTAACAACAGGCTAATCAATGATTCTGATAATTTATGCCCATCCTTATCCGCAGCACTCGCATGCGAATAAGCGGATGCTTGAGCAGGTAAGGACGCTTGATAACGTAGAGATACGTTCCCTCTATCAACTCTATCCCGATTTTAATATCGATATCGCCGCCGAACAGGAGGCGCTCTCCCGTGCCGATCTGATTATCTGGCAGCATCCGATGCAGTGGTACAGCACGCCCCCGCTACTGAAGCTGTGGATTGATAAAGTCTTCTCCCACGGCTGGGCGTATGGCCACAACGGCAATGCGCTAAAAGGAAAAAGCCTGATGTGGGCGGTCACCACCGGCGGTGGGGAAAGCCATTTTGATATCGGTTCCTTCCCGGGTTTTGACGTCCTGGCGCAGCCGCTGCAGGCGACTGCGCTCTATTGCGGTCTGAACTGGCTCCCGCCTTTTGCGATGCACTGCACGTTTGTTTGCGATGATGAAACGCTGCAGGCGCAGGCTCGCCATTATAAACAACGCTTACTTGAGTGGCAGGAGGCGCACCATGGATAGCCATACGCTGATACAGGCGCTGATTTACCTCGGCGCGGCGGCGCTGATTGTGCCCGTGGCGGTACGCCTGGGTCTGGGCTCGGTGCTCGGCTACCTGATTGCGGGCTGCGTCATTGGGCCGTGGGGCTTTCGACTGGTCACGGATGCAGAGGCGATCCTCCATTTCGCTGAAATCGGCGTGGTGCTGATGCTGTTTGTGATTGGCCTGGAGCTCGACCCGCAGCGGCTGTGGAAGCTTCGCGCCTCGGTATTTGGCGGCGGGGCGCTGCAGATGGTGGCCTGCGGCCTGCTGCTGGGTGGGTTCTGCATCCTGTTGGGCATGGACTGGAAAGTGGCAGAGCTCATCGGCATGACGCTGGCGCTCTCCTCGACGGCGATTGCCATGCAGGCGATGAACGAGCGAAATCTGACGGTTTCACAGATGGGACGCAGCGCGTTCTCGGTGCTGCTGTTCCAGGACATTGCCGCTATCCCGCTGGTGGCGATGATCCCGCTGCTGGCGGCCAGCGGTTCCTCTACCACGCTGGGCGCTTTTGCGCTGTCGGCGCTGAAGGTGGCGGGCGCGCTGGCGCTGGTGGTGCTGCTTGGCCGCTACGTGACCCGCCCGCTGCTGAGGTTTGTCGCCCGTTCTGGCCTGCGCGAAGTGTTCAGCGCCGTGGCGCTGTTCCTGGTGTTTGGCTTCGGTCTGCTGCTGGAGGAGGCCGGGCTGTCGATGGCGATGGGGGCGTTCCTCGCAGGCGTTCTGCTGGCGAGCTCTGAGTACCGTCACGCGCTGGAAAGCGATATCGAGCCGTTCAAAGGATTGCTGCTGGGACTGTTTTTCATCGGCGTCGGGATGTCCGTCGATTTCGGCACGCTGGTGACGCATCCGCTGCGGATCGTCATCCTGCTCGTCGGCTTCCTGGTCATTAAAATGGTGACGCTGTGGCTGATTGCTCGCCCGTTGAACGTGCCGGGCAGGCAGCGCCGCTGGTTCGCCGTGCTGCTGGGGCAGGGGAGTGAATTTGCGTTCGTGGTCTTTGGCGCCGCGCAGATGGCAAACGTGCTCGATCCCGAGTGGGCGAAGGCGCTGACGCTGGCGGTGGCACTGTCGATGGCGGCGACGCCCGTGCTGCTGGTGGTGCTGACGCGCCTGGAAAAAGCGGGCAGCGAGCAGGAGCGCGAGGCCGACGAGATCGACGAGGAGCAGCCGCGCGTCATCATCGCCGGATTTGGCCGCTACGGGCAGATCGTGGGGCGTTTACTGCTGTCGAGCGGGGTGAAAATGGTCATCCTCGATCACGACCCCGATCATGTCGATACCCTGCGTAAATTTGATATGAAGGTGTTCTACGGGGATGCGACCCGCGTCGATCTGCTGGAATCCGCCGGGGCGGCAAAAGCCGAGGTGTTGATTAACGCCATTGACGATCCGGAAACCAGCATGCAGATGGTGGAGCTGGTAAAAGAACATTTCCCGGCGCTGACCATTATCTCCCGCGCGCGCGATGTGGATCACTACATCCGGCTGCGGCAGGCGGGCGTAGAGGCGCCAGAGCGTGAAACCTTCGAAGGCGCGCTGAAGTCTGGCCGCGTGGCGCTGGAAAACCTGGGGCTCGGCGCGTATGAGGCACGCGAACGGGCAGACCTGTTCCGCCGCTTTAATACCGAGATGGTTGAAGAGATGGCGGCGATGGCCGGCAGTACGGCCACCGAGCGTGCGGCGGTGTTCAAACGCACCAGCGCGATGCTGACGGAAATCATTAACGAGGACCGTAACCACCTGTCGCTGATCCAGCGTCACGGCTGGCAGGGCACGGAAGAGGGCAAGCATACCGGCGATCCGGCTGACGAGCCCGAGAGTAAACCTTCCGCGTGAAGTGGAGTTGCCAGCAATATTAAAAAATTTCTTTATCTTTACCCTGCCGCCAGTCGACGAAAGATTAAGCTTTCCGTATAGTGGCGGCAATTTTTTGCATCCGGGAAATTTTCAATGATCAGTCTGATTGCAGCGCTGGCGGTGGACCGCGTTATCGGTATGGAAAATGCCATGCCGTGGAACCTGCCTGCCGATCTCGCATGGTTTAAACGTACTACGTTAAACAAGCCGGTAGTGATGGGCCGCCTGACCTGGGAGTCGATTGGTCGTCCATTGCCGGGTCGAAAGAATATCGTTATCAGCAGCCAGCCGGGCACTGACGATCGCGTCGAATGGGTAAATTCAGTAGACGAGGCGATTGCTGCATGCGGCAATGCCGAAGAGATCATGGTTATTGGCGGTGGGCGCGTGTACGAGCAGTTCCTGCCAAAAGCGCAGAAGCTGTATCTGACCCACATTGATGCAGAAGTGGAAGGGGATACCCATTTCCCGGACTACGATCCGGACGAGTGGGAATCGGTATTCAGCGAATTCCACGACGCGGATGCACAGAACTCCCACAGCTACTGCTTCGAGATTCTGGAACGTCGTTAAGTGATTTTCCCTCTCCCGGCCGGGAGAGGGAATAGCGTATCAGGAGGCAACGGCCTCACTTTCTCCTAAGTCCAGCTGTCGGTTGGACGGCTGCACAAAGTAAGCTTTATCTTCCCAGCGTAAGCAGGTTAACTCTCCGCCCCAGCAGCATCCGGTATCCAGACCGTAAATCCCTTCCGGTGTGCCTTTTCCTTCCAGCGCAGCCCAGTGACCAAATACCACGCTGTACTCGCTGGTCACCGGTCCCGGAATGGCAAACCATGGTTTCAGCGGAGCGGGCGCGCTTTCCGGCGTCTCTTTGGAATACATGTCCAGCTGTCCGTTCGGGAAGCAGAAGCGCATGCGGGTGAACGCGTTGGTGATAAAGCGCAGACGGGCCAGACCGCTGAGATCCTCGCTCCAGTGGTTCGGCATATCGCCGTACATGGCATCAAGGAAGAAAGGATACGAGTCGCTCGCCAGCACCGCCTCGACGTCACGCGCGCAGGTTTTCGCCGTCTCAAGATCCCACTGCGGGGTGATCCCGGCATGCGCCATGACCAGCTTTTTCTCTTCGTCGATCTGCAGCAGGGGCTGACGGCGCAGCCAGTTAATCAGCTCGTCCGCGTCCGGCGCATCCAGCAGTGGGGTGAGGCGATCTTTAGATTTGTTGCGGCTGATCCCGGCGAAAACTGCCAGCAGATGCAGATCGTGATTGCCCAGCACCATGCGCACGCTATCGCCGAGTGATTTAACGAAGCGCAGAACCTCAAGGGAGCCGGGGCCACGCGCGACTAAATCGCCCGTCAGCCAGAGCGTGTCCTGTCCTGGCGTAAAGTCGACCTGTTTTAATAATGCGATCAGTTCATCGTAGCAACCGTGAACGTCGCCAATCAGATATGTAGACATTAGATTAATGAATGAGTGTGGTTACGGCGAGACGGAACACAGGAATGGCAACGCGGAAATCATTGCCATCGACGTCGACCATTTCATAATGGCCTTGCATGGTACCCATCGGCGTTTCAATCACCGCGCCGCTGGTGTACTGGTACTCTTCGCCAGGGGCGATGTGGGGCTGTTCACCAACCACACCTTCGCCCTGAACTTCGATTTCGCGGCCATTGCCGTTAGTGATAAGCCAGTAGCGCCCGCGCAGCTGCACGGGCATCCGCCCCAGATTGCGAATGGTCACGGTGTAAGCGAAAACAAAACGTTCTTCGTCCGGTGAGGACTGTGATTCAACATAGACGCTTTGTACATGGACACATACGCGGGGCGAATCAATCATGGCTTAACTCTCCTTCGGCGGCGCATTATCGCTGATGTAATTAGCCAGCTTGCAGTACTGCTCTACGGAAATGTTCTCCGCACGCATTGCCGGGTCGATCCCCAGCTCGGCTAACACCTCAACGGTAAACGAATTGCTCAGGCTGTTACGGATCGTTTTACGGCGCTGGTTAAAGGCTTCCGTGGTAATGCGGCTCAGTACGCGCAAATCTTTAACCGGATACGGTTTCGTCTTGTGCGGCACGAGGCGCACAACCGCTGAATCCACTTTCGGTGGTGGTGTGAACGCTGACGGCGGTACTTCGAGTACCGGGATCACGTTGCAGTAATACTGTGCCATCACGCTTAAACGACCATACGCTTTACTGTTCGGGCCTGCAACCAGACGGTTAACAACCTCTTTTTGCAACATGAAGTGCATGTCGGCAATGGCATCAGTATAGCTAAAGAGGTGGAACATGAGCGGCGTGGAGATGTTGTACGGCAGGTTGCCGAAGACGCGCAGCGGCTGGCCCATTTTTTCCGACAGTTCGCCAAAGTTCATCGTCATGGCGTCCTGCTGATAGATGGTCAGCTTCGGCCCGAGGAACGGGTGCGTTTGCAGGCGTGCGGCCAGATCGCGGTCCAGTTCGATGACGGTCAGCTCGTCGAGGCGTTCGCCTACCGGCTCGGTCAGCGCGGCAAGGCCCGGGCCGATTTCGACCATCGCCTGACCTTTTTGCGGATTAATAGCCGAGACAATGCTTTCGATCACGAACTGATCGTTAAGGAAGTTTTGCCCGAAACGTTTACGGGCTAAGTGGCCCTGATGGACTCGATTAGTCATTGAGTATTAACAATCATTTTGATGGCGAGATTAAGCGCCGTAATAAAACTGCCGACATCCGCTTTCCCCTGGCCTGCCAGATCCAGCGCAGTACCGTGGTCAACGGACGTTCGAATAAAGGGTAAGCCGAGGGTGATATTCACCCCGCGGCCAAAGCCCTGGTATTTTAGCACGGGCAGGCCCTGATCGTGGTACATCGCGAGCACGGCGTCGGCATTATCCAGGTATTTCGGCTGGAAAAGGGTATCTGCAGGCAGCGGCCCGCTGAGGTTCATCCCCTTCGCCCGCATTTCGTTGAGTACCGGAATGATGGTGTCGATCTCTTCGGTGCCCATGTGCCCGCCTTCACCGGCGTGCGGATTGAGGCCGCAGACCAGCACGTGCGGCTGCGGGATCCCAAACTTTGTCTGCAGATCGTGATGCAAAATCCCGATGATCTCGCGCAGGAGTTCCGGGGTAATCGCATCAGGGATGGCTTTGATCGGCAGATGGGTAGTCACCAGTGCAACGCGCATTTCCTCCGTCGCCAGCATCATCACCACTTTCGGGCTGTGCGAGCGCTCTTCGAAGAACTCCGTATGCCCGGTAAAGGGTATACCCGCTTCGTTGATGACGCCTTTGTGGACGGGGCCGGTGATAAGGGCGGCAAATTCGCCCTTCAGGCAACCGTCGCAGGCGCGCGCCAGGGTTTCAACGACATAGTGGCCGTTTTCCGTGCTGAGCTGGCCCGGAATAACCGGCGTACGAAGGGGAACAGAAAGAAGGGTGAGCGTACCGGCTTGCTGCGGTGCAGGCTGTTGGCCTTCAACGTAAGGGATGAGCGTTAAAGGCAGACCGAGCAGCGTTGCCCGGTCTTGTAACAGTGTTGCATCGGCGCAGACAACCAGTTCTACCGGCCAGCTGCGCTGGGCGAGCTGGACAACGAGGTCAGGCCCAATCCCGGCGGGTTCGCCGGGCGTGATAACAACACGATGCTGTTTCATTAGTTGCTCAGAACTTTCACGTAAGCGCTGGCGCGTTGTTCCTGCATCCAGGTTGCTGCTTCTTCAGAGAACTTACGGTTAAACAGCATACGGTAGGCTCTGTCTTTCTGTGCCGCATCCGTTTTATCAACGTTACGGGTGTCCATCAGCTCGATCAGATGCCAGCCAAACGAAGAGTGGACCGGCGCGCTGATCTGGCCTTTGTTCAGCTTCATCAACGCGTCACGGAAGGCAGGATCGTAGATATCCGCAGCCGCCCAGCCCAGATCGCCGCCCTGGTTAGCAGAGCCTGGATCCTGAGAGAACTCTTTTGCTGCCTTCGCAAATGTGGTTTTGCCGCTCTTAATGTCTGCTGCGATCTGTTCCAGCTTCGCCCGCGCCTGATCGTCAGTCATGATCGGTGACGGTTTCAGAAGAATGTGGCGAGCGTGAACTTCGGTGACGGAGATATTTTGGCTCTGGCCGCGCAGATCGTTCACCTTCAGAATGTGGAAGCCCACGCCTGAACGGATAGGACCGACGATATCCCCTTTCTTCGCCGTGCTTAGCGCCTGGGCAAAGATAGATGGCAGCTCCTGAATGCGTCCCCAGCCCATCTGGCCGCCTTTCAGCGCCTGTTGGTCAGCGGAGTAGGTGATTGCCAGCTTGCCAAAGTCGCCGCCGTTACGCGCCTGTTCAACAATCGAACGCGCCTGGCTTTCGGCTTCCGCAGCCTGATCGGACGTTGGGTTCTCTGGCAGTGGGATCAGAATGTGGCTCAGGTTCAGCTCTGTGCTCGCATCGTTCTGGTTGCCCACCTGTTTTGCCAGCGCGTCCACTTCCTGAGGCAGGATCGTGACGCGGCGACGCACTTCGTTGTTACGCACTTCCGAAATCAGCATCTCTTTACGGATCTGGTTACGGTAGGTGGCGTAGCTGATGCCGTCATAGGCCAGGCGGCTGCGCATCTGGTCTAAAGACATATTGTTCTGCTTCGCAATGTTAGCGATCGCCTGATCGAGCTGCTCGTCAGTGATCTTCACACCCATTTTCTGCCCCATCTGCAGAACGATCTGATCCATGATCAGACGCTCCAGGATCTGGTGGCGCAGCGTGGCGTCATCCGGAAGCTGTTGACCGGCTTCACCCGAATTGAGCTTCACCGATTTCATCAGACCGTCAACGTCACTTTCAAGCACGACGCCGTTGTTAACCACAGCAGCGACTTTATCAACAACCTGGGGGGCGGCGAAGCTGGTATTCGCAACCATAGCGACACCGAGCAGCAGCGTTTTCCAGTTCTTCATACTTTTTCCATTTCAATTAACCGCAAAGCGGATTACGTTGCAAATCAAGCACATTACAAGGCGCTACTGTACGGCAGAATATTCGAGCGCAGCATTTTCTGCGTACCCAGACCGTAGTTGGAACTCAGGCCGCGTAACTCGAAGTTAAAGCCAATCACGTTATCGTATTTGCTCTGATTGTTTTCACTGTTCCAGCCGTTAAGCTTGCGTTCGTAGCCGACACGCAGCGCGTAACAGCAGGAGTTATATTGCAGACCCACCATCTGGTCAGCAGCTTTATTGGCGTTGGTGTCAAAGTAGTACGCGCCTACGATTGACCAGCGGTCGGCGATTGGCCAGCTCGCTGCGCCACCCACCTGCGAAATACCATCTTTATACTGCTCGGCAGTACCATAGTTCGGTAGCGTCGCCTGAATATATTCCGGGCTGGCATAACGATAGGTCAACTGCAGCATACGATCTTCATCCCGGCGATACTCAATCGCCGCCGTACTGTTGGCGATATTGTCGAGACGGGTGTCATATTGCACGCCACCGCGAAGACCCCAACGATCGGTCATACGCCAGTAGGTATCACCAGCCCAAATCAGCGAACCTGTCTTGTTATCTTTCTCCCACTTAATATTGTCATCGCCCGTGCGAGACTCGGTGAAATAGTAGATTTGACCAACAGAAACGTTAAAACGTTCAATGGCAGCGTCATCATAAACGCGCGATGTGACCCCGGTCGTTAACTGGTTCGCTGACGCGATGCGGTCAAGACCACCGTAGGTACGGTCGCGGAACAGGCCGCTATAGTCAGACTGCAGTAAAGAGGAGTCATAGTTATTGATGTTGCTCTGATCGCGATAAGGCACGTACAGGTACTGCATACGTGGCTCCAGCGTCTGGGTATAGCCATCCGCCAGAAGTGCCATATTGCGTTCGAAGATCAGCTTACCGTCCATCTTGAACTGCGGAAGCGTACGGTTTACGGATTCCTCAAGATGGGCGTTGTTGCTGGTATTGTAATCATCAATATTTTTTTGCTGATAGTGTGTCGCCATCAGCTTGGCTTCCGTGTTCAGGCTTGCCCAGTCATTCGACCATGGCAAGTTGATGACGGGCTCCAGATGAACTCGGGTGGCTTCCGGCATATTGGAATTGGTGTTTACAAAATGCACCGCCTGACCATAAATACGGGTGTCGAACGGACCCACGTCATTCTGGTACCAGTTAACGTCCAGCTGAGGCTCGGCGCCATAGGTACTTGCCGTTTGGTTGGAGAATACCTGGAACTGTTTGTTGGTTACCGTCGCATCGAAGTTCTGAACCGCGTAACCCACGCTGAAGATCTGCGTGGCATAACCGTCGGTACTCGAACCGTATTTGGATGAGAAATCATTGAAGTAGTTCGGGTCACTGACTTTGGTGTAGTTGACGTTGAAACGCCAGACCTTGTCCATCACCCCGGAATGCTGCCAGAAATACATCCAGCGATGCTTATCGCCTTCGGTTGGATGCTCGTCCTGGAAGACTTTATCCGACGGCAGATAATCCAGCTCCATCAGACCCGCACCGGCGTGGGTCAGATAGCGGAACTCGTTCTCCCACATGATGTTGCCGCGCTTGTGGATATAGTGCGGCGTGATCGTCGCATCCATGTTTGGCGCGATGTTCCAGTAATACGGCAGTTCGAACTCAAAGTAGTTCGACGTGCTGTATTTGGCATTCGGGATCAGGAAACCGGAGCGACGTTTGTCACCGACGGGAAGCTGCAGATAAGGGCTGTAGAATATGGGAACAGGGCCCAGCTTGAAGCGGGCGTTCCAGATCTCTGCGACCTGTTCTTCGCGGTCATGGATAACTTCGCTCCCGACCACGCTCCAGGTATTGGAACCCGGCAGACATGACGTGAACGTGCCGTTTTCCAGGATCGTATAGCGGTTTTCACCGCGCTGTTTCATCAGGTCTGCGTCACCGCGCCCCTGGCGACCCACCATCTGGTAATCACCTTTCCAGACGTTAGTATCTTTCGTATTCAGGTTTGACCAGGCTTTCGGACCTTTCAGGATGACCTGATTGTCGTCATAGTGCACATTACCTAGCGCATCCACCGTTCGTACCGGCTCGGCCGCACCTTCCGGCTGCTTCTGGTGCAACTGCACTTCGTCTGCCTGCAGGCGGCTATTGCCCTGGTTAATATCGACATTGCCCGTAAACGTGGCATTGTCAGGGTAAGTCCCTTTCGAACTGTCGGCAGTAATGGTTACCGGCAAGCTATTTGTATCGCCACTCACCAGTGGGCGATTATAACTTGGAACGCCAAGCATACACTGCGAGGCGAGATCGGCTGCCAGCCCCTGTTGACTGTACAGGGCGGAGCCAATCATTGTGGCCAGGAGGGTGGGGATACGTTTTTTCATACGTTGTATTTTATTGTTCCGTCATCAGTGGCTACGGCTTACAAACGCTCAGAGACTATCTTACTCATCTGCGCAGTACCAGCGTTAATCCTGCCCGTTTGCGTGCCAGAGTGTTAGGCTCGCTATCGAATGACGAGTATGATAAAGCAAATTATAGGCGATGTCCTTCAATTGACCGTGACTTGAACACAGTGATGATGACGTTGCGTCGGCCAGGAATATGACTATCCGGGGAGTATATGCAGTATTGGGGTAAAATAATCGGCGTTGCGTTCGCCATCATCATGGGTGCCGGGTTCTGGGGGATTGTGCTTGGGCTTATTATCGGCCATATGTTTGATAAGGCGCGCAGCCGCAAAATGGCCTGGTTTGCCAACCAGCGCGAGCGTCAGTCACTCTTTTTCTCCACCACCTTTGAGGTCATGGGGCACTTAACCAAATCCAAAGGGCGTGTCACAGAAGCCGATATTCAGATTGCCAGTGTTTTTATGGATCGCATGAACCTGCACGGCGACTCCCGTCTGGCAGCGCAAAATGCGTTTCGCATCGGCAAGTCGGATAATTATCCGCTTCGCGAAAAAATGCGTCAGTTCCGCAGCATCTGCTTTGGACGTTTTGATTTAATTCGGATGTTTCTGGAAATTCAAATCCAGGCGGCCTTCGCCGACGGCTCGCTTCACCCTAATGAACGTGACGTGCTGTACGTCATTGCGGAAGAACTGGGCATCTCCCGTATGCAATTCGACCAGTTCCTGCGCATGATGCAGGGCGGGGCGCAGTTTGGCGGCGGCTATCACCAGCAGTCGTCTGGCGGTGCCTGGCAGCAGGCGCAGCGTGGTCCGACGCTGGAAGATGCCTGTAACGTGCTTGGCGTTAAGCCCTCTGACGATCAGACCACGATTAAACGTGCCTATCGTAAGCTCATGAGCGAACACCATCCGGACAAACTGGTTGCGAAAGGCTTACCGCCAGAAATGATGGAGATGGCGAAGCAAAAAGCGCAGGAAATCCAGAAGGCGTACGAGCTCATTAAAGAGAAGAAAGGTTTCAAATAAAAAAAAGCCCGACGATGTCGGGCTTTTTTTTAGAAGTCCACCGGGGCTTTAAACGTCATCGCGTTACCGAAGGCCGGATGGGTGATGGTGAGCGTCTGCGCGTGCAGCTGCAGACGTGGCGCCAGGGCCAGCGCTTCAGGCGGCGCATAGAAGCGGTCGCCCAGAATCGGATGACCCAGGGCAAGCATATGCACGCGCAACTGGTGCGAACGTCCGGTAATCGGCTTAAGCAGGACGCGTGCGGTATTATCCGGCGCGTACTCCAGCACTTCGTACTCGGTCTGCGCGGCCTTGCCGGTTTCGTAACACACCTTCTGCTTAGGCCGGTTCGGCCAGTCGCAGATCAGCGGTAAATCCACCAACCCTTCCGCCTGCGCGGGGTGACCCCAGACGCGGGCGACATACTGCTTTTTCGGCTCGCGCTCGCGGAACTGGCGCTTTAACTCGCGTTCCGCCGCTTTATTCAGCGCCACCACAATCACGCCGCTGGTGGCCATATCCAGGCGATGGACTGACTCCGCCTGCGGATAATCGCGCTGAATGCGCGTCATCACGCTGTCTTTGTGCTCGTCCAGACGCCCCGGCACGGACAACAGGCCGCTGGGCTTGTTGACTACCATAATGTGTTCATCCTGATACAGAATGACCAGCCAGGGATCCTGCGGCGGATTGTAAGGCTCCATCACCATCTTGCGCTCCGTTTACTGATGCGTCACAACGATAAGACGCAGGGCATCCAGTCGCCAGCCAGCCTGATTCAGGCTCTCCAGCACCTGCTGACGGTTGCTTTCAATCGCCGCCAGCTCGTCGTCACGGATGTTCGGGTTGATGGCTTTTAACGCTTCCAGACGGGATAGCTCCGCAGACAGTTTGTCGTCTGCTTCGCTGCGCGCGGCGTCAATCAGCGCTCTGGCCGCTTTTTCAATCTGGGTTTCGCCCAGCTGCAGAATAGCGTGCACATCCTGCTGTACCGCGTTCACCAGCTTGCTGCCCGTATGGCGGTTTACCGCGCTCAGCTGTCGGTTGAAACTCTCGAATTCAACCTGTCCCGCCAGGTTCGTGCCGTTTTTGTCCAGCAGCAGGCGGACGGGCGTTGGCGGCAGGAAGCGGGTGAGCTGCAGCTGTTTTGGCGCCTGCGCTTCCACAACGTAGATCAGCTCCACCAGCAGGGTGCCCACCGGCAGCGCCTTGTTTTTCAGCAGGGAAATGGTACTGCTGCCGGTATCGCCGGAGAGGATCAGGTCCAGGCCGTTACGGATCAGCGGGTGTTCCCAGGTGATGAACTGGGCGTCTTCGCGGGACAGCGCCACATCGCGCTCAAAGGTGATGGTGCAGCCATCTTCCGGCAGGCCGGGGAAATCTGGCACCAGCATGTGATCGGACGGGGTCAGGACAATCAGGTTCTCGCCGCGGTCGTCCTGGTTGATGCCGACGATATCGAACAGGTTCATGGAGAAGCTGATGAGACTGGTGTCATCATCCTGCTCTTCAATGCTCTCAGCCAGCGCCTGCGCTTTTTCACCGCCGTTGGAATGGATCTCCAGCAGGCGATCGCGACCCTGCTCCAGCTGCGCTTTCAGCGCGTCGTGCTTCTCACGGCAGGACTTGATCAGCTCATCAAACCCTTCCGTGTTTTCTGGAGCGGCCAGGTAGCCGATCAGATCGCCATGCACCTGGTCATAAATGGTGCGGCCCGTCGGGCAGGTGTGCTCAAACGCATCCAGACCTTCGTGGAACCAGCGTACCAGCACGGACTGCGCGGTTTTTTCCAGATACGGCACGTGGATCTGAATATCATGCGCCTGACCGATACGATCCAGACGGCCGATACGCTGCTCCAGCAGATCCGGGTTGAACGGCAGATCGAACATCACCAGGTTGCTGGCAAACTGGAAGTTACGGCCTTCGGAGCCGATTTCCGAGCAGAGCAGAACCTGTGCGCCGCTGTCCTCTTCCCCGAACCACGCCGCGGCACGGTCGCGTTCGACGATGGACATGCCTTCGTGGAACACGGCGGCGCGAATGCCTTCACGCTCCCGCAGAACCTGCTCCAGCTGCAGCGCGGTGGCCGCTTTAGCACAGATCACCAGCACTTTCCGGGAGCGGTGCGCGGTCAGGTAGCCCATCAGCCACTCCACGCGCGGATCGAAGTTCCACCAGGTGCCGGTATCGCCTTCAAATTCCTGGTAGATTTGTTCCGGATAAAGCATGTCGCGGGCGCGCTCTTCCTGGGTTTTGCGCGCACCCATAATGCCGGAGACTTTAATCGCCGTCTGATACTGCGTCGGCAGCGGCAGTTTAATCGTATGCAGCTCGCGTTTCGGGAAGCCTTTAACGCCGTTACGGGTGTTACGGAACAGCACGCGGCTGGTGCCGTGGCGGTCCATCAGCATGTCGATCAGCTCTTTACGCGCGGATTCCGCGTTGTCGCTGTCGCTGTTCGCTGCCTGCAAAAGCGGCTCGATATCCTGCTCGCCAATCAGATCGCTCAGGGTGTTAAGTTCGTCATCAGAAAGACGCTTGCCCGCCAGCAGCATGGCGACGGCATCGGCGACCGGGCGGTAGTTATTTTGCTCTTCCACGAACTGCGCAAAGTCGTGGAAACGGTTTGGATCGAGCAGGCGCAGACGGGCGAAGTGGCTTTCCAGACCCAGCTGCTCCGGCGTTGCGGTCAGCAGCAGGACGCCAGGCACGCGCTCGGCAAGCTGCTCGATAGCCATGTATTCGCGGCTCGGCGCGTCTTCGCTCCAGACCAGGTGGTGCGCTTCGTCAACAACCATAATGTCCCATTCGGCATCGCACAGGTGCTCAAGACGCTGCTTGCTGCGGCGCACGAAGTCCAGGGAGCAAATGACCAGCTGTTCGGTTTCAAACGGGTTGTCGGCATCGTGCTGCGCTTCGGCATAGCGTTCATCGTCGAACAGAGAGAAGCGCAGGTTGAAGCGGCGCAGCATTTCAACCAGCCACTGGTGTTGCAGGGTTTCTGGCACCACAATCAGCACGCGTTCGGCAGCGCCGGAAAGCAGCTGTTGATGCAGGATCATGCCCGCTTCGATGGTTTTACCCAGGCCCACTTCATCTGCCAGCAGCACGCGCGGCGCGTGACGACGGCCCACGTCGTGGGCGATGTTCAGCTGGTGGGGGATCAGGCTGGTGCGCTGGCCGCGCAGGCCGCTCCACGGCATGCGGTACTGTTCACTCTGGAACTTACGCGCGCGATAGCGCAGGGAGAAGCGATCCATACGGTCGATTTGCCCGGCAAACAGGCGGTCCTGCGGCTTACTGAACACCAGCTTGCTGTCGAGCAGCACTTCACGCAGGACGACATTGGCTTCATCCGTATCAAGACGAGTACCAATGTAGGCGAGCAGTCCATTCTCTTCTTTTACGTCTTCAATCTTGAGCTGCCAGCCGTCATGGCTGGTCACGGTGTCACCCGGATTAAACATCACGCGGGTTACAGGGGAGTCATTGCGAGCGTACAGACGGTTTTCACCGGTGGCAGGGAAGAGGAGGGTAACCATACGCGTATCGATTGCTACGACGGTTCCTAATCCAAGTTCGCTTTCTGTATCGCTGATCCAGCGTTGACCAAGTGTAAAAGGCATAGTTGTTCGGCTCTAATCTTTAATTGCAGGCAATAGTTCGGCTACCGTCAAAAAAGACGGTCATCGAAAAATGGGTCCGGGAATGGAAAGGGCGCTATGGTACTGGATGGCAGCCATTTCGTCACGCGTCAAAATAGGCCAAGTTGCCCTGTCACTAGTGTAGCAAAATCATCGTCGATGAAGGGCAAAATTCCGTCGGCAACCGGCTGAAGCTGACGCGTCAGATAGTGTTCGTAATCCAGAGGAGAATGCTGATAATCCACGGGTTCCGGGCCGCTAGTGGTCCAGACGTATTTGATGGTTCCCCGGTTTTGATACTGCGGCGCGCGGCCACGGCGGACGTTTTCTTCATCCGCGAGACGTGCGGCGCGTACGTGCGGAGGAACGTTACGCTGGTACTCCGCCAGCGGGCGGCGCAGGCGCTTGCGGTATACCAGCTGCGCGTCAAGCTCGCCCGCCATCAGGCTGGCTATCGTCTCGCGCACGTAGTCCTGATACGGCTCATTGCGAAACACGCGCAGATAGAGCGTCTGCTGGAACTGCTGCGCCAGCGGCGTCCAGTCGGTACGCACCGTTTCCAGCCCTTTAAAAACCATCCGCTGCGCGTCGCCTTCCTGAATCAGCCCCGCGTAACGCTTCTTGCTGCCCTGATCGGTACCGCGAATGGTGGGCATTAAAAAACGGGCGAAATGGGTTTCAAATTCCAGCTCCAGCGCGCTGGTTAACCGCTCTTTCTGCAAATGTTCCTGCCACCAGTCGTTCACGAAGGCGACCAGCGATTTGCCGATTTGTGCGGCATCGTCTTCAGAGTGCGGGCCCTTAAGCCACACAAATGTGGAGTCGGTGTCGCCGTAGATGACGTCATAGCCCCGGGACTCAATCAGCGCTTTGGTCTGGCGCATAATCTCGTGCCCACGCATGGTGATCGAGGAGGCCAGACGCGGGTCAAAGAAGCGGCAGGCGCTGGTGCCCAGCACGCCGTAAAAGGCATTCATGATGATTTTCAGCGCCTGTGATAGCGGCTTGTTGCCGTGGCGCTTGGCCTCGTCGCGCCCGTGCCAGATGTTTCCCACGATTTCAGGCAGGCAGTGTTTTTCGCGCGAGAAGCGTGCGCCGAGGAAACCTTCCGTGCTGTGCTTATCATCCGGCTGGGCCATGCCCTCAACCAGCCCGACGGGATCGATGAGGAAGGTTCGGATAATCGACGGGTAGAGGCTTTTGTAGTCCAGCACCAGAACGGAGTCATACAATCCTGGCCGGGAGTCCATCACATACCCGCCGGGACTTGCCTGCGGCGGCACGTCCCCGAGGTTGGGGGCGACGTATCCTGCCCGGTGCATCCGCGGAAAATAGAGGTGGCTAAAGGCCGCTACGGAGCCGCCGTGTCTGTCGACGGCCAGGCCGTTTACCGTCGCGCGCTCCAGCAGGAACGGCATAATCTCGGTTTTGTGGAAGATCTGCGTGACCAGCTCGCAGTCTTTCAGGTTATAGGTGGCGAGCGCGGGTTTGTCTTCGTTAAAGCGCCGGTCAATTTCGTCCATTCTGTCCCAGGGGTTGTCGATAGATTTGCCTTCGCCAAGCAGTTCCTGTGCGACCGCTTCGAGGGAGAAAGAGGAGAAGTTCCAGAAGGCGGACTTAAGCGCCTCGATGCCGTCGATAATAAGGCGACCGTTGGCCTGCGCGAAGAAGACACCGTTCTTAAAACCGTGTTCGCGCCATTCCAGCTCGCTGTTTCCGCGGCCCAGCATCAGCGGGATGCGGTAGCGCTCTGCGTGTTTTTGCAGCACGCGCAGGTCAAACTGCACCACGTTCCAGCCGATCAGAACGTCGGGATCATAGTCTGCAAACCACTGGTTAAGCTTCTCCAGCAGCTGCGGGCGGCTGTTGACGTACTCAAGCCGGAAATCCAGCGTGGACGCATCGCCATTCGGCGGCCCGAGCATATAGACAACCCGATCGCCGCAGCCTTCCAGACCGATGCAGTACAGTTCGCCGTGGCGGGTGGTTTCGATATCCAGGGAGACCCACTTCAGCGGCGGGCGGTAGTGCGGATTCGGCTTCAGGCGCGCGTTAACGAGGCTGCCACTATGATCGGTGCCGTCGACCCAGACGGGGGCGGTAATAAACCGCTCCATCAGAAAGCGTTCCGGTGGGCGAATATCCGCCTCGTAGAGCGTAACGCCCGCCTCGCGGAGCAGCTTTTCATAGCGCATCAGCTGACGATGGGCGCGACAGTAGAGGCCGTAAACCGGCTGACGGTGGAAATCTTTCAGCTCAAGCGGAGTGATGCGCCAGCCGTTTTCGCCGCGCAGTAGCTGTTTCACTTTTTCGACGTGCGCTTCAGGAATAAAAGCCACGGATTCCTGCGGGGGAAGCGTAACGTGCAGCGGACCGTTGTCCGTCGCCAGCCAGAACGCGACCTCGGTGCCCTGAGGGGTATCCCGCCAGTGTCGGGTCAGTAAAAAGCCTTCTTGCGCCTGCGCCACACCGTTATCCCAGAAAACAAAACCAGGCCTGATTATAGCCTGGTTAAGAATTTAATGCTGGGTTTATATACAGTTTACTGCCCGTAATAGGCCTTCGCGCCGTGCTTGCGCAGGTAATGCTTATCCAGCAGGGTTTGCTGCATATCCGGCAGCTGCGGCGCCAGCTGGCGACAGAAGATCCCCATATAGGCGACCTCTTCAAGCACGATGGCGTTATGCACCGCGTCTTCCGCGTTTTTACCCCAGGCAAACGGGCCGTGGGAGTGCACCAGCACGCCGGGCATTTGCGCCGCGTCAATTCCCTGTTTTTCGAAGGTTTCGACAATCACGTTCCCCGTTTCCCACTCGTACTCCCCGTTAATCTCCGCGTCGGTCATCAGACGCGTGCAGGGAATGGTACCGTAGAAGTAGTCCGCGTGGGTGGTGCCGGTCGCCGGGATGGACTGGCCCGCCTGCGCCCAGATGGTGGCGTGGCGCGAATGGGTATGCACGATGCCGCCGATGGTCGGGAACGACCGATAAAGCAGGCGGTGAGTCGGCGTATCAGAGGACGGTTTTTTCTTACCTTCAACCACTTCGCCAGTCTCGAGGCTGACAACGACCATATCGTCTGCGGTCATCACCGTGTAATCCACGCCGGAAGGCTTAATCACGAACACGCCTTTTTCGCGGTCAACGGCGCTGACGTTGCCCCAGGTCAGGGTGACCAGATTATGTTTCGGCAGCGCCAGGTTGGCTTCGAGCACCTGACGTTTGAGATCGTCTAACATTGTTGTCTCCCTGCCCGGTGAGCGTAGCGTCACCGGGCATTCCGTACTTAGCGTTTTGAACCGTAATAGACTTCGTTCCAGCGCAGCGCGTCTTTGAAGGCGGGCAGGCGGGTATCGTTATCAATC
The DNA here is from genome assembly GCF_024702055.1 of Enterobacter sp. HG048. Taxonomy (NCBI): domain Bacteria; kingdom Pseudomonadati; phylum Pseudomonadota; class Gammaproteobacteria; order Enterobacterales; family Enterobacteriaceae; genus Enterobacter; species Enterobacter sp. HG048. The sequence goes on along the minus strand of NZ_JANLIZ010000007.1, from coordinate 61,701 downwards.
ACGGTCAGCTCGATGTCGTGCAGCTCGGCGAACTGACGCATGTCGTTCAGATCCAGCGCGTGGCTGAACACCGTGTGGTGCGCGCCGCCGGCCAGGATCCAGGCCTCAGAGGCGGTTGGCAGGTCAGGCTGTGCTTTCCACAGGGCGTTGGCGACCGGCAGTTTCGGCAGAGAGTGCGGCGTTTCAACTGCATCGACGCAGTTCACCAGCAGGCGGAAACGATCGCCGAGGTCGATCAGGCTGGCGTTGATGGCCGGGCCAGTACGAGTGTTGAAGATCAGACGCGCCGGATCGGCTTTACCGCCGATGCCGAGATACTGCACGTCGAGGATCGGTTTCTCTTCGACGGCGATTGTCGGACACACTTCCAGCATGTGGGAGCCGAGCACCAGGTCGTTGCCGTTTTCGAAGTGATAGGTGTAGTCCTCCATAAAGGAGGTGCCGCCCTGCAGACCGGTCGACATCACCTTCATGATGCGAAGCAGAGCGGCAGTTTTCCAGTCGCCTTCGCCCGCAAAGCCGTAGCCCTGCTGCATCAGACGTTGTACCGCCAGACCCGGCAGCTGTTTCAGACCGTGGAGGTCTTCAAAGGTGGTGGTAAAAGCGTGGAAGCCGCCCTGTTCCAGGAAGCGCTTCATGCCCAGCTCGATGCGCGCTGCGTCCAGTACGTTCTGACGCTTGTCGCCGTTGATTTGTGCCGCAGGCGTCAGGCGGTAGCTGCTTTCGTACTCGTCCACCAGCGCGCTTACGTCGCCGTCGCTGATTTCATTCACCACCTGCACCAGGTCGCCCACGGCCCAGGTATTCACGGAGAAGCCGAACTTGATCTGCGCGGCAACTTTATCGCCATCGGTGACCGCAACTTCACGCATGTTGTCGCCGAAACGCACCACTTTCAGATGGCGGGTATCCTGTTTGGATACCGCCTGACGCATCCAGGATCCGATACGCTGTTGCGCCTTACCATCCTGCCAGTGGCCGGTGACCACCGCGTGCTGCTGACGCATACGCGCGCCGATGAAGCCGAACTCGCGGCCGCCGTGCGCGGTCTGGTTCAGGTTCATAAAGTCCATGTCGATACTGTCCCACGGCAGGGAGGCGTTGAACTGGGTATGGAACTGCAGCAGCGGTTTGTTGAGGATAGACAGGCCGTTGATCCACATTTTGGCCGGAGAGAAGGTGTGCAGCCACACCACCAGACCGGCGCATTTATCGTCGTAGTTGGCGTCGCGGCAGATGTGAGTGATTTCGTCCGGCGTGGTGCCCAGCGGTTTCAGCACCAGTTTGCACGGCAGTTTAGCTTCCGCGTTCAGCGCGTTAACGACGTGCTCCGCGTGTTTCGTCACCTGCTGCAGCGCTTCCGGTCCGTACAGATGCTGGCTGCCAATCACAAACCACACTTCATAGTTATTAAAAATGGTCATCATCGTGTCCTTAATGGGTCAGGGTTGCCGTAGTGTCCGCGGTGCTTTTGGCCGGGGCGGCGACAGGGAGATAGTGAAGTTCGGCGCTTTTTGCCCATTGCTGGTAGCGCTGATAAAGCTGTTCAAAGCGTTGTGCCTGCTGGGCGCGCGGCTGAAGCGTGTTTTCGACGGCGCTCGCCATATGCTGCTGCGCAGTCGGAATGTCCGCATGAACGCCCGCGGCCACGGCGGCGAAAATCGCCGCGCCCAGCGCGCAGCACTGATCGGAGGCCACAATCTGCAGCGGACGGTTCAGCACGTCGCAGCAGGCCTGCATGATCACTGGGTTTTTACGGGCGATACCGCCCAGCGCCATCACGTTGTTGACGTCGATACCCTGCCCGGTGAAGCACTCCATAATGGCGCGGGCACCGAAGGCGGTGGCGGCAATCAGGCCGCCGAACAGCGCGGGGGCGTCGGTCGCCAGGTTGAGATCCGTGATCACCCCTTTCAGGCGCTGGTTGGCAAACGGCGTGCGGCGGCCGTTAAACCAGTCCAGCACCACCGGGAGGTGATCGAGAGACGGATTTTTTGCCCAGGCTTCGGTGAGCTGCGGCAGAAGCTGCTTTTTGCTGTCGGCTATCTGGGTTTTCAGTTCAGGATGTGCCGCCGCCAGCTGGTCCAGCGGCCAGCCGAGCACGCGACCAAACCAGGCGTAGATATCGCCAAACGCGGACTGACCGGCTTCGAGGCCGATAAAATCCGGCACCACGCTGCCGTCAACCTGGCCGCAGATGCCTTTCACCGCGCGGTCGCCGACGGTGGCTTTATCCGCCGTCAGGATGTCGCAGGTGGAAGTCCCGATGACTTTGACCAGCGTGTTTGGCTGTGCGCCCGCGCCCACGGCACCCATATGGCAGTCAAAGGCACCGCCCGAGATCGCCACGTTCTGCGGCAGGCCGAGGCGCGTCGCCCACTCTTCGCAGAGGGTGCCGACGGGAATATCGGCGGTGAAGGTGTCGGTAAACAGCGGGTATGTCAGGCTCTTGTTGATGATCGGATCGAGCTCGTCGAAGAAAGCGGCCGGAGGCAGACCGCCCCAGCTTTCATGCCACAGGGATTTATGCCCGGCGCTGCAGCGGCCGCGGCGGATATCCTGCGGGCGGGTGGTGCCGGAGAGCAGGGCAGGCACCCAGTCGCACAGCTCAACCCATGACGCCGCAGCCTGCGCAACGGCTGCGTCGGCACGGGTGACGTGAAGGATCTTGGCCCAGAACCATTCGCTGGAATAAATCCCGCCGATGTAGCGGGAGTAGTCTGTCTTGCCCGGCTGGTGGCACAGGCGCGTAATGGCTTCGGCCTCTTCCACGGCGGTGTGGTCTTTCCACAGCACGAACATGGCGTTCGGGTTGTCGGCAAACTCCGGGCGCAGCGCCAGCACGCGGCCTTCGGCATCCACAGGGGCAGGCGTGGAGCCGGTGCTGTCGACGCCAATCCCGACAATCTCAGCCCGCTGGGCGTCAGTCAGTTCAGCCAGGACGGTTTTGATCGCCGCTTCCATCGACTCGATATAGTCACGCGGGTGGTGGCGGAACTGGTTGTTCGGCGCATCACAGTAGCGCCCCTCTTGCCAGCGCGGGTACCACTCAACGCTGGTTGCTATCTCCTGGCCGGACGTACAGTCCACTGCCAGCGCGCGAACCGAATCGCTGCCAAAATCGAGGCCAATCGCAATTGCCATGGTGTTGCTCCATCGAAAAAACAGGTATGGAAGAACATTAGAGACTGGGGAAAAAAGTCGTCAGGCAGGATCCGCTAATCTTATGGACTAAATTGCTGTTACAACGGAAAGTGTGACGCCGTGCAAATATTCAATGTGGACATTTCTGCCGCACTTATAGACACTTTTGTTACTGGTTATCCGCCTGCTCTGGCGGACAAATCAGGGGGAAAGGCTGAAACATGGCGGACGTAAAAGCGGCGTGATGCTTTTTGGATCTTTTCGCGGGCCATTTTAAAGCTGCTTTTAGTGATATGGACAATTGGTTTCCTTCAGGACCCTTGGGAGAACTGAATCTATGGCCGAAACGCAAAACGATCCCCTGCTGCCGGGATACTCGTTTAACGCGCACCTTGTGGCGGGACTGACCCCTATCGAGGCTGAGGGATACCTCGACTTTTACGTCGACCGACCGCTCGGCATGAAAGGGTATATCCTCAATCTGACCGTGCGAGGGGAAGGGATCATCAAGAACGGTGACCAGCAGTTTGTCTGCCGCCCCGGCGATATCCTGCTGTTCCCGCCGGGGGAGATCCACCACTATGGCCGTCATCCGGATGCCAGAGAGTGGTATCACCAGTGGGTCTATTTCCGTCCGCGCGCCTACTGGCAGGAGTGGCTTTCCTGGCCAGCTATTTTTGCGCACACCGGTTTTTATCGCCCGGATGAGGTGCATCTGGCGCAGTTTCGCGAGCTTTTTGCACAGATTATCGAGGCGGGACAGGCCGGTGGTCGTTACGCCGAACTGCTGGCGATTAATCTGCTTGAACAGCTGCTGCTGCGACGGATGGAGGCGATTAACGAGTCGCTTAACCCGCCGCTGGACAACCGCGTGCGCGACGCCTGCCAGTACATCAGCGACCACCTGGCCGATAGCCAGTTTGATATCGCCAGCGTTGCTCAGCACGTCTGCCTGTCGCCGTCGCGTCTGTCGCATCTGTTCCGCCAGCAGCTTGGCGTCAGCGTATTGAGCTGGCGCGAGGATCAGCGCATCAGCCAGGCAAAGCTGCTGCTCAGCACCACCCGGATGCCGATTGCCACCGTCGGGCGCAACGTGGGCTTTGAGGATCAGCTCTATTTCTCCCGGGTATTTAAAAAATGTACCGGAGCCAGCCCGAGCGAATTCCGTGCGGGATGTGAATAAACGGTAAAAAAAGATAAACAAACAGGTGAATGCAGAAAGCAACCTGTAAACTATTCAGACAATTGTTGCCTTGACGCGGTGCGGGGCGCTAAGCAGAATCGCTGATTCGTTTTCTGACCGGAATAGTTATGCAGGCATTGCTGGAACACTTTATTACCCAGTCCGTTATGTACTCGCTCATCGCCGTGGCGCTGGTGGCGTTTCTGGAATCGCTGGCGCTGGTTGGGCTGATCCTACCCGGCACCGTCATGATGGCCGGGCTTGGGGCGCTGATTGGCAGCGGCGAGGTTAATTTCTGGCAGGCGTGGCTGGCCGGGATTATCGGCTGCCTGCTCGGCGACTGGATCTCCTTCTGGCTGGGCTGGCGCTTTAAGAAGCCGCTGCACCGCTGGTCGTTCATGAAAAAGAACAAAGCCTTGCTGGATAAGACCGAGCATGCGCTGCATCAGCACAGCATGTTTACCATCCTCGTCGGCCGCTTTGTCGGGCCAACGCGTCCGCTGGTGCCGATGGTGGCGGGGATGCTGGATCTGCCCGTCGCGAAATTCGTGGTGCCGAACATTATCGGCTGCGTTTTCTGGCCTCCGTTCTACTTCCTGCCGGGGATCCTCGCGGGCGCAGCCATCGATATTCCTGACGGTATGCAAAGCGGCGAGTTTAAGTGGCTGCTGCTGGGAACGGCCGTGCTGCTGTGGCTGGCAGCATGGCTCTGCTGGCGGCTGTGGCGCAGCGCGAAAGCCAGCGTCGATCGCCTGACGCGCTACCTTCCGCGTACTCGCCTGCTCTGGCTGGCGCCGCTGACGCTGGGCGTGGCAGTGGTAGCCCTTGTCGCGCTGATTCGTCATCCGCTGATGCCGGTGTACGGTGAGATTTTATTGAAAGTGGTGAGCCGTTAACGTGTTTGCCCTCTCCCGGTGGGAGAGGGCCAGGGTGAGGGCATCAGACCGCACGAATACCCAACAGTGAAGACGCCCCTGCCTTACCACTCAGCAGTTCTTCTGTTTTTCCATCCCACAAAATACGCCCTTCGGCAATCACCACCGATCGCGGTGCGATGCGGGCAGCATCCTCAATACTGTGCGAAACCATCAGCATCGTCAGCCGCTGGCGCTGGCAGACGTCCTGCACCAGGGCGAGCATCTCCTGGCGCAGAGCGGGATCGAGCGCCGAGAACGGCTCATCCAGCAGCAGGATCGGCTGCTCGCGCACCAGGCATCGCGCCAGCGCCACGCGCTGACGCTGGCCGCCGGAAAGCTCGCCCGGCAGCCTGTCGATGAACTCGCTGATCCCCATCTGGGCGGCAATGTTCTCCAGCTTCTGGCGCTGGGCATCGTTCAGCCTGAGTCCCGGATGCATTCCCAGCGCGATGTTTTGCCGCACCGTCAGATGGGTAAACAGGTTGTTTTCCTGAAACAGCATCGAGACAGGACGTTTTGCGGGAGGTGCGTGGGTATAATCTTGATTTTCAATGACTATCGAGCCGCTTGCCGGCTGCAGAAAACCCGCAATCAGATTAAGCAGCGTGCTTTTTCCCGCGCCGCTTGGGCCAAGTACGGCGATCATCTCCCCCTGACGCGCGGAGAGCGTGAAGCGCATCGGCAGATGCTGATAAAGCCAGGTTACATCAGTCAGTTTTAACATCACGCCCCGGAAGTTTCTCGATAACGGTAAATAAGGCAAAGCACAGCAGCAGCAGTAACAGCGCGGTGACCGCGCCGTCCTGACTGCGGTAAGAGCCGATCTGCTGATAGAGCCAGTATGGCAGCGTGCGGAAATCGTCATTGCCGAACAGCGCCACGACGCCAAAGTCTCCAATAGAGAGCACGCAGGCAAACGCCAGCGCCTGCGCCAGCGGACGTTTTAGCGCGCGCAGTTCGACCACCTTCAGCCGCTGCCAGCCCTGCATGCCCAGCGACTGGCACAGCAAACCGTAGCGGCTGTTGACGTCGCGCATCGGGTTTTCCAGCACTTTGAGCGCGTAAGGGATGGCCATCAGGGCGTTGGTAAAAATCACAATGCCGTCGGCGCTTTTCGGCAGGCCGATGGTGCTGTTGAACAGTAAAAAGAAGCCCGTCGCCAGCACGATGCCCGGCATTGCCAGAATCAGCATGCCCGTCAGCTCCAGCGCCTGTCCGGCCTTTTGGGCCTGCCGGGCATAGAGTTCACGGCTGCTCCACAGCAGCATCATGGTTAGCATGACGCACAGTAACCCAGCCGCCAGGGCGATACGCAGCGAGGTCCATGTCGCCTGCCAGAGGACGGGCTGTTGCAGGACGGACATGAGATTAAGGTTCAGTCCGTCAACAATAACGGCCATCAGCGGCGGCAGCAGAAGCAGGAGCGCCAGCGCGATCAGGATAAAATCGGTAACGCGGCTGTGCAGGCTGTCCTGCGGATCGCGCCAGCCGGTAATTTGATTACTGCCAGCGGGAATGGCTTTACTCAGCCGCTGGCTCAACAGCACCAGCGCCAGACAGCACGCCATCTGCACCATCGCCAGCAGCGCGGCGCGACCGGGATCGTAGTCGTAACTTAAGGCCTGGTAAATCGCCAGCTCAATAGTGGTGGCCTGCGGCCCGCCGCCGAGCGACAGCACGGTGGCAAAGCTGGCAAAGCAGAGCATGAAGATTAACGCCGCCACGGGCGGGATCTGGCGGCGCAGCCACGGCCATTCGACAAAGCGGAAGAATGACCAGCCGCGCATGCCGAGCTGGGCGGCAATCTGACGCTGCTCGCCGGGAATGTTTTCCAGCGCCTGCAAAAAGAGGCGCGTTGCCATCGGCATATTGAAAAACACGTGCGCCAGCAGAATGCCCTGCAGGCCGTAAGGAGAGAATGACCATTCCAGACCAAGCTCGCCGAACAGCGAAGCCAGCCAGCCCTGACGACCGTAAACGCTGAGGATCCCAAATACCGCCACCAGCACGGGCAGGATCAGCGTCATGGCGCACAGGCGCAGCAGTGCCAGCCTGCCGGGAAAACGCCGCCGGTACAGGGCGCGCGCCAGGAAAATAGCCGGGAACACCGACAGCAGGGCTGAAAGCGACGCCTGCCAGAAGGAGAACCGGATAACGTGCCAGAGGTAGCTGTCGTGCCAGAGAGCGAGCAGGTCGCTCTCCGGCGCGTTGAACCACAGCGCAAGAAAAGCCCCCAGGCTGACCACCACCATCACTGTGGCGGCGAGCAGCCCGGGAAGTAACCAGCCGGGAATCAACGGCTGACGGCGCGTTGCCATTCACTTACCCATGCTGCACGCTGCGCGGCGACCTGCTGCGGCGTAAACTTCAGCGAGGTGTTTGGTTTGGTCAGCTGCTCGAAACCTGCGGGCAGCGCAACGTTCGTGACCGGATACATCCAGTTGCCTGCGGGAATCGCATTCTGGAACGCCGGTGAAACCATAAACTTCAGGAACTTCTCGGCCAGCTCCGGCTGTTTGCTGGCGGCGGTACGCGCGGCGACTTCCACCTGCAGATAGTGCCCTTCAGCAAAATCCGCGGCAGCATAGTTATCTTTCTTCTCGGCGATGATGTGGTAGGCCGGAGAGGTGGTGTAGCTCAGCACAAGGTCGCTTTCACCTTTCAGGAACAGGCCATAGGCTTCGCTCCAGCCCTTGGTGACGGTGACGGTTTTAGCGGCCAGCTTCTGCCACGCCTCCGGCGCTTTATCCCCGTAGACTTTTTGCATCCACAGCAGCAGGCCCAGGCCTGGCGTGCTGGTGCGCGGATCTTCATAAATCACGCGCCATTTCTGGTCACTCTCAACCAGCTCTTTCAGGCTCTTCGGCGGGTTTTTCAGCTTATTTTTGTCGTAAACAAAAGCAAAGTAGCCATAGTCGAACGGCACAAAGGTGTCGTTTTTCCAGCCGCCCGGCACGTTAACGGCATCTGCCGCGACGCCGCTTTTGGCAAACAGTTTGGTCTGCGAGGCGGCTTCCAGCAGGTTGTTATCCAGCCCGAGCACCACGTCGGCCTTGCTGTTTTTCCCTTCCATGCGCAGGCGGTTGAGCAGCGATACGCCATCTTCCAGCGCCACGAACTTCAGTTCGCAGTTACAGTCCGCTTCAAAGGCTTTTTTAACCACCGGGCCAGGGCCCCAGTCGGCAGAGAAGGAGTCATAGGTGTAGACCGTCAGGACGGGCTTCGCAAAAGCAGGCAGCGCAAACAGCGCCAGCAGGGGGAGAACTTTTTTTAACACTTTGCACCTCAAAGTTGAGTGGCAAAGGATTTTGAGAGACAGCCTCAAATCCCTTCGCCGGCGTTATCCGGATCAGGTTCGACGGGTATTATCTCAGCGCACATCTGTGATGCAGCACCCCGTTGAGAACGGCGCTATTGTAATGATTTGGTGAATATTACGAAAGCGTTATGGCTCCGGCGGCGCAAACCAGGCGGATTTAAAATCAAACCAGCCCAGGGTATTCATCCGCAGGCCGCGCATGCTGCGCTGGCCCTGGATCATCAGCCAGTGGTGGATCAAGGGTACGATCGCCTGCTCGGCCAGAAGCTGCTGGCACCAGGCTGCAAGATTCATTTCGCCCGCGCGCCACAGGGCGGCATCCTGCTGCCAGTCACGGTCGATGCAGTGCTGGATCAGCGGGACTTCATACAAATGCGAGAAAAGGGAAAAATCGAGCGGCAGGGTAAAGTTGGCGCTGTTGAGCCAGATATCACTGGCGATCTCCCCCTGATGCCATTCGTCATAGTCCACTTCCCTGACCTCTAACCTGACCCCCTCGGCTGCCAGCAGCCGGGTCATGATTCTGGCGATAAAACGATGCTCCACGTGCTCGCGGTAGTAGGTCAGGGTTATGGACTCCAGCCCGGCGGGTTTGTCGCAGTGAACCGGGCGGGCGTGGTGCCAGCGCGGAAGCAGGCCGTACGCCGGGAACCAGTATGTCTGGTACTGCTCTTCCGCATGGTAAATCAGATTGGAAGGGGACAAAACGTGGCTTACCCACTTGCGGACGGCCTGGTTTGCCCCTCGGTGGGTGCGGCGGTCAAACAGAAGATAGTAGCATCCCTCCTCCAGGCGACTCTCCACGGCTTTTTCTCCCGTGGTGGGGCCTTCCAGCGTTAGGCCGGCGCTCAGCTCTTCATTGAGATCCGGTAATACCCAGACATTCACCTCGTCGATGAGCGCCCGATAGCCAAAGTAGTCATCGAACGCGCGGATTTTCAGCTGGTTGCTGGTATTGCGGGACACGGAGTAAGGCCCGGTGCCAATCGGCAGGCTGGCAAAGTTGTTCATTGATTCCCACTCGCCGGGCAAAATCATCGACGGCACGTAGCCCAGCAGCCAGGGAAGCCACTTATCCTGCTGCGACAGCTCGATATCCAGCGTCCAGGCCGTGGGCGAGTGGACCCGGGAGATATGCGAGTAGAGCGGGAGCTTGCGGACGCGTTCCAGAGAGGCGATGACGTCGTGCATTTCCAGCTCGCGGCCGTGGTGAAAGTGAATGCCGGGGCGTAAAAAGAAGCGCCAGTGGCGGGGTGAAAGCTGCTGCCAGTGGTGCGCGATATCCGCTTCTAGTTCCCCGTTTTCCTCATTTATGCGCGTCAGGCCGCTGAAGATTTGCCGGGCCATATGAGTTTCTGAGCGGCGTAACGCCGTACCGGGTAACAGATTTTTCATCGGACGGTAGTAGAGCACCCGCAGAATGTGTCGGCCCTGACGAAAGCTGCGCCCCAGATGGGAAACCAGCATCTGGCGCACGGCGGCCTTGTCGCCCACCAGCTGTACCAGCTGATCGATGCGGTCCTGCTCGAGCAGATCTTCCGCGCGCTGCTGCTGCAGCGCCAGCCCGGTATAGAGGAAGGTCAGCCGCGAGCGTTTGCCGCGTCCTGCCTCCGCTTCCCAGCTTAACCAGCCCTGCTGCTGCATGGTGTTGAGCAGCGTGCGCATATGGCGGCGGGAGCAGCTAAGCAGGTCAGCCAGCTCGTTGAGCGTGGTCTCCTGCGATTGCCCCTCGCAGCACTGCCAGAGGCGAATAAACTGTTGTTGCAGACGACCGGAAGGCATAAAAGGGGAACTCCTGACAAAAAACCAGCAATTTATTTATCCCTATATTAGGCCAATAATTCTCCCCGATGAAGCGAGGAGGTAAATTATGAAGAGGTCTACCGCACGTCAGTTTTATCAGCAGTACTTTTCAGCGACAAAAGGAGCGTCCTGGCTGGCCCGCCGGTGTGCAGAGCAACGGCTGAAAACGTTAGAAGAACTGATGCAGTGGGACGTTACAGCCCCGACCTCTTCCCGCTAACTCGCCTCGATCATGTGTGACTGAGTATTGGTGCTTATCACCCGCCAGCAAAATGTTTTTGCTGGCTTTTTTCGTTTACTATTCACCCAATTTCGATTCGCTTTCACAAGGACTTGCGCATGCTGTGGTTGATGACGATGGGGCGACGCCTGAACGGCGTGTATGCCGCTTTTATGCTGGTGGCCTTTATGATGGGCGTGGCGGGGGCGCTGCAGGCGCCGACGCTGAGCCTGTTTCTCAGCCGCGAGGTGGGGGCGCAGCCGTTTTGGGTCGGCCTGTTTTATACCGTCAACGCTATTGCCGGGATCCTGGTCAGCCTCGCGCTGGCGAAACGATCGGACAGCCAGGGCGATCGCCGCAGGCTGATCCTCTTTTGCTGCGCCATGGCCGTGGGAAACGCGCTGCTCTTTGCCTTCAACCGTCATTATCTGACGCTCATTACCTGCGGCGTGCTGCTGGCGTCGCTGGCGAATACCGCCATGCCGCAGCTGTTCGCGCTGGCCCGTGAATATGCGGATAACTCGGCGCGTGAAGTGGTGATGTTCAGCTCGGTGATGCGCGCCCAGCTTTCGCTGGCGTGGGTCATTGGCCCGCCGCTGGCCTTCATGCTGGCGTTGAACTACGGCTTTACCACCATGTTTTTCATCGCCGCCGGGATTTTTGTCATCAGCCTGGCGCTGATAGCCTTCGCGCTGCCGTCCGTGGCGCGCGTCGAACAGGCGACGGATAAACCTGTCACCGAGGTGAGCGGCTGGCAGGACAAAAACGTCCGCATGCTGTTTATTGCCTCCACGCTGATGTGGACCTGCAACACCATGTACATCATCGATATGCCGCTGTGGATCAGCAGCGATCTGGGCCTGCCGGACAAGCTTGCGGGGATCTTAATGGGAACTGCCGCCGGGCTGGAAATTCCGGCAATGATTCTGGCGGGTTACTACGTTAAGCGGTTTGGAAAGCGCAGGATGATGATCGTCGCCGTGGCGGCCGGGGTGCTGTTCTACGCGGGGCTGATCCTTTTCCATTCGCGGGAAGCGTTGCTGGCGCTGCAGCTGTTTAACGCCGTGTTTATTGGGATTGTTGCCGGGATCGGCATGCTCTGGTTTCAGGATCTTATGCCCGGCCGTGCCGGCTCGGCGACCACGCTTTTTACCAACAGCATTTCAACCGGGGTGATTCTGGCGGGCGTGATTCAGGGGGCGCTGGCGCAAAGCTATGGGCATGCATCCGTGTACTGGACGATCGCAGCGATCTCGGTCATCACGCTGGTATTGACGTGCCGGGTTAAAGACGTTTGATACTGGAAGCCGAAAAGCAATAAGAGGGCTGGAATGCAAAAATGTGCTGGAATCAGTGGCCCGCTAAGCGCGGGCCACTGCCTTTAGCCCATAAACGCAGGCTGTTTGTTCTCATACGCTGAGATAGCGTCTTCGTGCTGGAGAGTTAAACCAATGCTGTCCAGACCGTTCAGCATGCAGTGACGGCGGAAGGCATCAATGCTGAAGCTGTAGGTCTTATCCCCGGCTTTCACCACTTCTCCTTCCAGATCCACTTCAAACGAAATGCCCGGATTCGCTTTAACCAGTGCGAACAGCTCATCGACCTGTTCATCGCTCAGCGTGACGGGCAGCAGCTGGTTGTTGAAGCTGTTACCGTAAAAAATATCCGCGAAGCTTGGGGCAATGACCACTTTAAAACCGTAGTCGGTGAGCGCCCACGGCGCGTGTTCACGGGATGAGCCGCAGCCAAAGTTTTCGCGTGCCAGCAAAATGGAGGCGCCTTTATATTCCGGGAAGTTCAGAACGAATTCCGGATTAGGCACTTCTCCCTTATCGTCCAGGAAACGCCAGTCGTTAAACAGATGTGCGCCGAAACCGGTGCGCGTCACTTTCTGCAGAAACTGTTTTGGAATAATAGCGTCAGTATCGACGTTAGCGGCGTCCAGCGGGACAACACGGCCCGTATGTTGGGTAAATTTCTCTGCCATGATTGTCTCCTTATTTCAGGCTGCGAATATCGGCGAAATGGCCGGTGACTGCCGCAGCGGCGGCCATTGCCGGGCTGACCAGATGGGTGCGCCCACCGCGGCCCTGACGGCCTTCAAAGTTACGGTTGCTGGTAGAGGCGCAGCGCTCACCCGGATTCAGGCGATCGTTGTTCATGGCCAGACACATGGAGCAGCCGGGCAGGCGCCACTCGAAGCCCGCTTCGATAAAGATCTTATCCAGACCTTCGGCTTCCGCCTGGGCTTTCACCGGGCCGGAGCCAGGAACCACCAGCGCCTGAACGCCAGGCGCCACTTTGCGGCCTTTGGCAATCTCGGCTGCGGCACGCAAATCTTCGATACGGGAGTTGGTGCAGGAACCGATAAAGACTTTATCAATGGTCACGTCGGTCAACGGCACGCCGGGCTTCAGACCCATGTAGGCCAGCGCTTTTTCCGCACTGGCGCGCTCGACCGGATCGGTAAAGGATGTCGGGTCCGGGATATTGTCATTAACGGAAATCACCTGGCCCGGGTTGGTGCCCCAGGTCACCTGCGGCGCAATCTCTTCTGCCTGCAGCGTGACGACGGTGTCAAACGTCGCCCCATCGTCGGTTTTCAGGGTTTTCCAGTACGCTACCGCGTCGTCAAAATCCTGACCTTTCGGCGCGTGCAGACGACCCTTCACGTAGTTGAAGGTGGTTTCGTCCGGCGCGACCAGACCGGCTTTGGCACCCATCTCAATGGCCATGTTGCACAGGGTCATTCGCCCCTCCATGCTCAACGCCTGGATGGCTTCACCGCAGAATTCAACAACGTGACCGGTGCCGCCTGCGCTGCCGGTTTTACCGATGATGGCCAGCACGATGTCTTTGGCGGTAATACCCGGTGCGGCTTTACCCTTCACTTCAATCTTCATCGTTTTGGCGCGGCCCTGTTTCAGGGTCTGCGTAGCCAGCACATGCTCCACCTCGGAAGTGCCAATCCCGAACGCCAGAGCGCCAAACGCGCCGTGGGTTGCGGTATGGGAGTCACCGCAGACGATGGTCATGCCCGGCAGGGTGATCCCTTGCTCAGGCCCCATCACGTGGACGATGCCCTGATACGGATGGTTCAGATCGTACAGCTCAACGCCAAACTCGTTGCAGTTCTTAATCAGCTCCTGCATCTGGATACGCGCCATCTCACCCGAGGCATTAATGTCTTTGGTCTGGGTGGAAACGTTGTGATCCATCGTCGCGAAGGTTTTACCCGGCTGACGTACCGGGCGCTTGTGTGCGCGCAGGCCGTCAAATGCCTGAGGAGAGGTCACTTCGTGTACCAGATGACGGTCAATGTACAGCAGCGGGGTTTCGTTCGGTGCCTCGTAAACAACGTGCGCATCAAACAACTTTTCATATAACGTCTTAGCCATGATTACACCCCTTCAGCGACATAGCGGGCAATGATGTCGCCCATTTCATCGGTACTGACTGCCGCCGTGCCGCGTGCTAAATCACCGGTACGGACGCCTTCTTCTAACGCCCGGTTAATGGCGTTTTCAATTGCGGTTGCTGCCTCGCCTGCATCCAGGCTGTAGCGCAGCAGCAGGGCCAGGGAGAGGATCTGCGCAATCGGGTTGGCAATGTTTTTGCCCGCGATATCCGGCGCGGAACCGCCTGCCGGTTCGTACAGGCCAAAGCCTTCTTCGTTCAGGCTTGCGGAGGGCAGCATGCCCATCGAGCCGGTGATCATCGCGCATTCGTCAGAGAGAATATCGCCGAACAGGTTGGAGCACAGCAGCACGTCAAACTGGGACGGATCCTTAATCAGCTGCATGGTCGCGTTGTCGATGTACATGTGCGACAGCGCGACGTCCGGGTACTGCTTAGCGACTTCACTGACGATCTCGCGCCACAAAATGGAAGACTGCAGCACGTTCGCTTTATCAATGGAGGTTACTTTATGGCGGCGTTTGCGCGCCGACTCGAACGCGATGTGGGCGATACGTTCGATTTCGAAACGGTGATACACCTCGGTGTCGAACGCTTTCTCGTGTTGCCCGCTGCCTTCGCGTCCTTTAGGCTGACCGAAATAGATCCCGCCGGTCAGTTCACGCACGCACAGAATGTCGAAACCGTTGGCGGCGATATCCGCACGCAGCGGGCAGAACTCTTCCAGACCCTGATACAGCTTCGCCGGACGCAGGTTGCTGAACAGCTTGAAATGTTTACGCAGCGGCAGCAGCGCGCCGCGCTCTGGCTGCTCTGCCGGCGGCAGGTGTTCCCACTTCGGGCCACCGACGGAACCAAACAGCACGGCATCGGCATTTTCGCAGCCTTCCACGGTCGCTTTCGGCAGCGGCGTACCGTGGTTATCAATCGCAATACCGCCCACATCGTAGTGGCTGGTAGTTATTTTCATCGCAAAACGCGCGCGAACGGCTTCCAGTACTTTCAGCGCCTGTGCCATCACTTCCGGACCAATACCGTCGCCCGGTAACACAGCAATATGGTAATTCTTCGACATTACACGGTTTCCTTGTTGCTCTCTTTATTCTGAGCTTTGCGTTGCAACTCTTTTTCGACTTCGGCGGCGCGCCAGATGTTGTTCAGAACATGCACCATCGCTTTCGCGGAGGATTCAACGATGTCGGTCGCCAGGCCCACGCCATGGAAGCGACGGCTGTTGTAATTGACCACGATATCCACCTGACCCAGTGCATCTTTGCCGTGGCCCTTGGCCGTCAGGTCATATTTCACCAGCTCAACGTCGTACTCGGTGACGCGGTTAATCGCCTGGTAGATGGCATCGACAGGGCCGTTACCGTTAGCGGCCTCTGCTTTAATTTCATCACCGCAGGCCAGTTTGACCGAGGCGGTGGCGATGTCGCTGGAGCCGGACTGCACGTTGAAGTAATCCAGACGGAAATGCTCCGGCTCTTCCTGCTGCTTGTTAATAAAGGCCAGCGCTTCCAGGTCATAGTCGAAAACCTGACCTTTTTTGTCGGCCAGCTTCAGGAACGCGTCGTACAGCTGATCCATGTTGTAATCGCTGTCCTTATAACCCATCTCTTCCATACGGTGTTTAACCGCGGCGCGACCGGAACGGGAGGTCAGGTTCAACTGTACCTGATTCAGTCCGATGGATTCCGGGGTCATGATTTCGTAGTTTTCACGATTCTTCAGGACGCCATCCTGGTGAATACCGGAGGAGTGCGCGAAGGCGCCGGTGCCGACAATCGCTTTGTTAGCCGGAATAGGCATGTTGCAAATCTGGCTGACGGTCTGGCTGGTGCGCCAGATTTCGTTGTGATTGATGCGGGTGTGCACGTCCATAATGTCTTTGCGCACTTTGATCGCCATGATCACTTCTTCCAGCGAACAGTTGCCCGCGCGTTCGCCGATACCGTTCATCGCGCCTTCTACCTGACGTGCGCCAGCGTGGACGGCGGCAATCGCATTACCCACGGCCAGACCCAAATCATCGTGGGTGTGGACGGAGATAATTGCTTTATCAATATTCGGCACGCGGTCATACAGGCCGGTGATGATGTTGGAGAACTCAAACGGCATGGTGTAGCCGACGGTGTCCGGGATGTTGATGGTTTTCGCGCCCGCGTTGATGGCGGCTTCTACAACGCGCGCCAGGTCTTCGATTGGCGTACGGCCCGCATCTTCACAGGAGAACTCAACGTCATCGGTATAGTTGCGTGCGCGCTTAACCATGTAGACCGCGCGCTCAATAACTTCATCCAGCGTGCTGCGCAGCTTGGTTGCGATGTGCATAGGCGAGGTAGCAATAAAGGTGTGGATACGGAACGCTTCGGCGACCTTCAGCGACTCGGCAGCGACGTCGATGTCTTTCTCTACGCAGCGCGCCAGGGCACAGACGCGGCTGTTTTTAATGGTGCGCGCAATGGTCTGTACGGATTCGAAATCACCCGGAGACGAGACCGGGAAACCGACCTCCATCACGTCGACACCCATACGTTCGAGAGCCAGCGCGATCTGCAGTTTCTCTTTTACACTCAGGCTTGCCTGTAATGCCTGTTCACCGTCACGTAAAGTAGTATCGAAAATAATGACTTGCTGGCTCATGGGTTAGGTCCTTGTCAGTCTTAGGGCGCCTTGCTACGAGCATAAAAAAACCCGCGCAGTGGCGCGGGTTTCTAGTCTTACTGGTGACGATTCAACGCTGAATTTCGCCCGCCAGTCTACCGCGCACAGTGGATGCGTTTAGTAGTAGTAGACCGGTGAAACGAATGGTGCGTGTCATGAATCGTGCTCCGTTAAATTCAATATGCTTTTAGTGGTACTGGATACGGCTGTTCATGTCAACCCCTGAGGATGAAAACGGGCCCGACAGACGAGATCAACAGGATATTCACTTTAGCTAATTGTGCTGGTTTTTGCTTTTTTGACCCGTCTAATTGTCTAATTTTGGACTTAATAAAAAATTGCAGAAACAAAAAAATATAATTGTTCAAACAAGCGTGAAATGGGTTGAAGAGAATTCTATGTGCTTAAAGCGTTTTGAGATCATTAAGTTATAAATGCTGTGAATCTATTCCAGAATGCTGAAAAGCGGACGGGGGTAACAGGTTGTTAACTAACTGTTGGACGATAGCGATAATTTTTTAATAATACTTACGTCATCATTAACCTGATGGCAATTGTATATTTGTTTAGTTTATGGTTTCATTTGGCTCCTAAAGTCAAACATATCATTTTTGTTCATTAACTTTCGTTAATATAGAGTCTTTATATATTCCGAATTTTAAATCATTCTCTTTCGCTGATCGTATTTGCATGATAAATCATATTTTTCGAGATTATTACCGTACGTTGGCAAAGGGGTGTAGCGTGACAGTGGAGTCAGAAGTGCCAGAAAATAATATTAAACAACCTCAAGCTACTGATGGGATTAAACCGCAGTTACGCACGGTGGATCTGAATCTTCTGACGGTGTTTGATGCTGTCATGCAGGAACAGAATATCACCCGCGCTGCTCAAACCTTGGGGATGTCACAACCTGCCGTAAGTAATGCCGTTGCCAGGCTTAAGCTTATGTTTAACGACGAATTATTTGTTCGGTACGGGAGAGGGATTCAGCCTACAGCGCGCGCATACCAGCTGTTTGGCTCTATTCGCCAGGCGTTGCAACTGGTTCAAAATGAGCTGCCGGGGTCGGGCTTTGAACCCTTAAGCAGCGAGCGCGTATTCCATCTTTGTGTCTGTAGTCCATTAGATAATTATTTAACGTCGATTATCTATAATAAAGTTGAAGAGATCGCACCAAATATCCATCTTGCTTTTAAATCATCCCTGAATCAAAACACGGAACATCAGTTACGCTATCAGGAGATAGAGTTCGTTCTGGGGTATGAAGAGTTCCGTCGTCCGGAATTTTCCTGCGTGCCGCTGTTTAAGGATGAAATGGTTCTGGTCGCCAGTAAAAAACACCCGCGCATGAATTCTCCGCTGCGAGAAAACGATGTTTATAACGAGCAGCACGCCGTTGTTGCGCTCGACAGATATGCTTCTTTTAGCCTGCCGTGGTATGACACTGCGGATAAACAGGCGAGCGTGGCTTATCAGGGGATGGCTATGGTCAGCGTATTAAACGTTGTCTCCCAAACGCATCTGGTGGCGATTGCACCGCGCTGGCTGGCAGAAGAGTTTTCTGAATCTTTAAATCTGCAAATTTTGCCTCTGCCGCTTAAGCTAAATAGCCGAACCTGTTATCTTTCCTGGCATGAAGCAGCGGGCCGGGATAAAGGACATCAGTGGATGGAAGAGTTGCTGGTTGGCATCTGCCGCCGGTAAACGCATCAGGATAAATCGCATCGGTTTATGTGATTTATCCTGATTTTTTTTAGATAACTGATATTTTATTCTATAGTGCTTTTTTTTGGGCTGCTCTCTGGCGCGCAAAAATAGATGATTTTCTGCGTTGTCGCGCTTTTCAGCGATGATTTATCACCCCATCCTCTATTCTCAGAGGAATTAACCATATCTTCTCTTAACGGCTGCTTTTTCTGCTTTACCCACCGTTTATCTCCCCAGGTTTGCTAATTGCCTGCCTCATAACGAGCGGTTAAGGTAAAGAACACTCTGCAAAATATAAGATTGGTTTATCCCAATCGTAAGACGGTGCGGAAATGAATTCGGCAGTCCGTCTATAACAAAATGCCTGGAGGCAAAGCATGGAGATGTTGTCTGGCGCGGAAATGGTCGTTCGGTCGCTGATCGATCAGGGCGTAAAGCAAGTGTTCGGCTACCCTGGCGGTGCGGTCCTCGATATTTATGATGCGCTGCATACGGTTGGGGGCATTGACCATGTTCTGGTACGTCACGAGCAGGCGGCGGTACACATGGCTGACGGCCTGGCACGTGCGACGGGTGAAGTGGGCGTGGTATTAGTCACGTCCGGCCCCGGCGCAACAAACGCCATTACCGGCATTGCGACGGCCTATATGGACTCTATCCCGCTGGTGATCCTCTCCGGGCAGGTGGCAACCTCGCTGATAGGCTACGATGCGTTTCAGGAGTGCGACATGGTCGGGATTTCGCGTCCCGTTGTGAAGCACAGCTTCCTGGTCAAGCAAACAGAAGACATTCCAGGCATACTGAAAAAAGCCTTCTGGCTGGCGGCGAGCGGACGCCCGGGACCGGTGGTGGTCGATCTGCCTAAAGATATCCTCAACCCGGCAAACAAGCTGCCTTATGTCTGGCCGGAAGCGGTCAGCATGCGCTCTTATAACCCCACAACGCAGGGGCATAAAGGTCAGATCAAGCGAGCGTTGCAAACGCTTCTGGCCGCCAAAAAACCGGTGGTCTATGTCGGTGGCGGGGCGATCAACTCTGCCTGTGAAGCCCAGCTTCGTGAACTGATTGAAAAGCTTAACCTTCCCGTTGCGTCGTCGCTGATGGGGCTGGGGGCGTTCCCTGCCACCCATCGTCAGGCGCTGGGGATGCTGGGTATGCACGGTACCTATGAAGCCAACATGACAATGCATCATTCCGATGTGATCTTTGCCGTCGGCGTGCGGTTTGACGATCGCACCACCAACAACCTGGCGAAGTATTGTCCGAACGCCACCGTGCTGCACATTGATATCGATCCAACGTCAATTTCAAAAACGGTGTCGGCTGATGTGCCGATCGTCGGTGATGCCCGGCAGGTTCTGGAGCAAATGCTGGATCTGCTGGCCCAGGAGAGTGCAACCCAGCCGCTGGATGAGATCCGCGACTGGTGGCAGCAGATTGAGCAGTGGCGCGCGCGTCAGTGCCTGAAATATGACACGCAAAGTGAAAACATTAAGCCGCAGGCGGTCATTGAAGCGGTGTGGCGACTGACGAAAGGTGAGGCGTACGTGACCTCAGACGTGGGGCAGCATCAGATGTTTGCCGCCCTGTATTACCCGTTTGATAAACCGCGACACTGGATCAACTCCGGTGGGTTAGGAACCATGGGCTTTGGTCTGCCTGCCGCGCTGGGCGTGAAGCTGGCGCTGCCGAATGAAACCGTCGTCTGCGTGACGGGGGACGGCAGTATTCAGATGAACATTCAGGAGCTGTCTACCGCGCTGCAATATGAACTGCCGGTACTGGTGCTGAACCTGAATAACGGCTATCTCGGTATGGTCAAGCAGTGGCAGGATATGATCTACTCTGGCCGCCACTCCCAGTCCTACATGAAATCGCTGCCGGACTTTGTTCGTCTTGCTGAAGCTTACGGTCATGTAGGCATGCGGGTGACCGATCCGGCTGAGCTGGAAACGAAGCTCGCACAAGCGCTTGAGCACGTTAAAAACAACCGCCTCGTCTTTATGGATGTGATTGTTGATGGATCCGAGCACGTTTATCCGATGCATATTCGTGGTGGTGGTATGGATGAAATGTGGTTAAGCAAAACGGAGAGAACCTGATATGCGCCGGATATTATCTGTTTTACTGGAAAACGAGTCTGGCGCACTGTCGCGCGTCATTGGCCTTTTTGCGCAGCGCGGCTATAACATTGAAAGCCTGACCGTTGCCCCGACGGAAGACCCTACGCTGTCGCGCATGACGATCCAAACCGTCGGTGATGCCAAAGTGCTTGAGCAGATTGAGAAACAACTGCATAAGCTGGTCGACGTACTGCGCGTGAGCGAGCTGGGGCAGGGGGCCTACGTTGAACGTGAGGTCATGCTGGTGAAAATCCAGGCCAGTGGCTACGGGCGTGATGAAGTCAAACGCAATGCGGATATTTTCCGCGGACAAATTATCGACGTCACGCCTTCTCTTTATACGGTTCAGCTGGTTGGGACAAGCGACAAGCTGGATGCTTTCCTGGCGTCCGTGCGGGATGTCGCAAAAATTGTCGAGGTCGCGAGATCGGGTGTAGTGGGTCTGTCACGCGGTGAGAAAATCATGCGTTAGTTGTCAAAAAGGTTCGCCTCTTTCTGCCCGGTCACCAAAGCCGGGCTTTTTTTTGCGTAATCAGCCGACAACGCAGATAAAAGCGGTTGCCGCGAAGGCTTTTCTGCGTTTAGATGTTAAAAGATTTAACCATAACCTTGACAGGGCCATGGACTCTTTTCTTTTTTTAAGGGGCAATTGTGAAACTGGATGAAATCGCCCGGCTAGCCGGCGTGTCACGAACAACGGCCAGCTATGTGATTAACGGTAAAGCAAAGCAGTACCGTGTCAGCGACAAGACCGTTGAAAAAGTTATGGCGGTGGTTCGTGAGCATAACTACCATCCGAATGCTGTCGCAGCCGGCCTACGTGCCGGGCGTACCCGCTCTATTGGTCTGGTGATCCCTGACCTGGAAAACACCAGCTATACCCGTATCGCCAACTATCTTGAACGTCAGGCGCGCCAGCGCGGCTATCAATTGCTGATTGCCTGCTCGGAAGACCAGCCCGACAACGAGATGCGCTGCATTGAGCATCTGCTCCAGCGCCAGGTGGATGCCATCATCGTATCGACCTCCTTGCCGCCAGAGCATCCGTTCTACCAGCGCTGGGCGAACGACTCGTTCCCAATCGTTGCGCTGGATCGCGCTCTCGATCGCGAGCATTTCACCAGCGTCGTGGGTGCGGATCAGGATGATGCAGAAATGCTGGCCGCGGAGCTGAGAACGTTCCCCGCTGAAACAGTGCTGTATCTTGGCGCGTTGCCCGAGCTTTCCGTAAGCTTCCTGCGTGAGCAGGGATTCAGAACTGCCTGGAAAGACGATCCGCGCGAGGTTCACTACCTCTATGCCAACAGCTACGAACGTGAAGCCGCAGCGCAGCTGTTTGAGAAATGGCTGGAAACGCACCCGATGCCTCAGGCGCTGTTCACCACGTCATTTGCGCTGTTGCAGGGTGTCATGGATGTAACATTACGTCGTGAAGGTAAACTGCCCTCCGATCTGGCGATTGCCACGTTCGGGGATAACGAGCTGCTCGACTTCCTCCAGTGTCCGGTACTGGCGGTAGCACAGCGTCACCGCGATGTGGCTGAACGCGTGCTGGAGATTGTGCTGGCAAGCCTGGATGAGCCGCGCAAACCGAAGCCGGGCCTGACACGTATCAAACGTAATCTCTATCATCGCGGAATTTTAAGCCGCCAAAAATGAAATGACCGGGGCGGAGAAGTCTGCCCCATTTTGCTGCGATAAAACGTGCGGATAATTCCCGGAGAGAAATTAGGATAATTCTTGTGAGATCATAATCGCCTATTTTTCTTAATTCATTTTGGCTTTTAAATTGTCCTTTAAAGAACATCTCAGCGATTTTAAACAGCTATCTTTGTATTGTTTTGTTACAAACCCTATTCGGCCGATGAATAATCAGACGTTTTTCCTCCTGCTGTGCCAGCTTACGTGGCAACCGCCGCGCTTACCGGATGCCAGAGTGAATCTGGCGCTGTTATCCCCTGAGAATCTGTCATAAAATGCTGCCCGCGTCGCAAACTGACACTTTATATTTATCTGCGATGATATTGAGTGAGCTTTAACGCTAGTGTGCATATTCGGTTTTTTTCTTACAAATATTCATAACGTTAATTTTGCCTCGCCAGTTGTGCAGTTATTAACCAGGACTGTTTATCTCTGTAAATAGAGGGCTTCCGAGTCCTTATAGGGAGAGTCCTGGCTTGACAAGCTTTTCCCTCGCTCCGTAAACTCCTTTAGGTGGGAATTTGTGGGTTAAAGTGGTGAGGAGGGGTGAGACTGGCATGTTCCGTGGAGCAACGTTAGTCAATCTCGACAGCAAAGGGCGATTATCGGTACCAACCCGATACCGCGACCAGCTGATTGAGAACGCTGCGGGTCAAATGGTTTGCACCATTGACATTAACTCCCCCTGCCTGCTGCTTTACCCCTTTCCTGAATGGGAAATTATTGAGCAAAAGCTGTCGCGACTGTCGAGCATGAACCCGCAGGAACGCCGCGTGCAGCGGCTGTTATTGGGACATGCCAGTGAATGTCAGATGGATAACGCAGGGCGATTACTGATTGCGCCTGTGTTGCGGCAACATGCCGGTCTGACCAAAGAAGTGATGCTGGTCGGGCAGTTCAACAAGTTTGAACTGTGGGATGAAACGACCTGGTATCAACAGGTCAAGGAAGATATCGACGCTGAGCAGTCTGATTCCGCGACATTATCGGAACGGCTGCAGGACTTGTCTCTATAAATATGATGGAAAATTATAAACATAAAACGGTGTTACTGGACGAGGCCGTAAACGGTCTGAATATTCGTCCGGATGGCATCTACATTGATGGCACGTTTGGTCGCGGTGGTCACTCGCGTTTGATTCTCTCCCAGCTTGGAGAGGAAGGACGTCTGCTGGCAATCGATCGCGATCCGCAGGCTATTGCCGTTGCACAGACCATCAATGACCCACGCTTTTCCATCGTGCATGGACCTTTCTCTGCGCTCGCGGATTATGTTGCCGAGCGCGGCCTGACGGGCAAGATCGACGGGATTCTTCTCGATCTTGGCGTCTCTTCACCCCAACTTGATGATGCTGAACGTGGTTTCTCCTTTATGCGTGATGGTCCGCTGGACATGCGTATGGACCCGACGCGCGGTCAGTCTGCCGCTGAGTGGTTACAGACCGCTGACGAAGCCGATATTGCATGGGTCATCAAAACGTTTGGCGAGGAGCGCTTTGGCAAACGTATTGCGCGCGCCATCGTTGAGCGCAATCGTATTGAGCCCATGACCCGCACCAAAGAGTTGGCCGAAGTGATCGCGGCGGCGACGCCGGTGAAGGATAAGCACAAACATCCCGCGACCCGTACCTTCCAGGCGGTTCGTATCTGGGTAAACAGTGAACTGGAGGAAATAGAGCTGGCGCTAAAAAGCTCGCTCGACGTGCTGGCCCCGGGTGGGCGGTTATCCATCATCAGCTTCCATTCGCTGGAAGACCGTATTGTGAAACGCTTTATGCGCGAACAAAGCCGCGGTCCACAGGTGCCAGCGGGGCTGCCGATGACGGAAGAACAACTCAGGAAGCTGGGTGGCCGTCAGTTGCGAGCATTAGGCAAGTTGATGCCGGGCGAAGAAGAAGTGGCAGAGAATCCACGCGCCCGTAGTTCAGTGCTGCGTGTTGCAGAGAGGACGAACGCATGATCGGCAGAGTGACAGAGACCCTAAGCAAAGTTAAGGATTCGTTAGGAAGCAACGAGCGCCATGCCTTGCCTGGCGTGATCGGCGACGATCTTTTGCGGTTTGGGAAACTGCCACTCTGTCTGTTCATTTGCATCATTGTCACGGCTGTTACGGTGGTGACCACCGCCCACCATACACGTTTATTGACTGCGCAACGCGAGCAGATGGTACTGGAACGCGATGCACTGGATATTGAATGGCGAAATCTGATCCTTGAAGAAAACGCGCTCGGCGATCACAGCCGGGTTGAACGGATCGCAACGGAAAAGCTGCAATTGCAGCATGTTGATCCTTCGCAGGAAAATATCGTAGTACAAAAATAAGGGAAAACGCGACGCATGAAAGCAGCGGCAAAAACGCTAAAACCAAAACGTCAGGAAGAACAGGCCAACTTTATCAGTTGGCGTTTTGCGTTGCTTTGCGGCTGCATTTTACTCGCTCTGGGTTTTCTGCTTGGACGCGTGGCCTGGCTACAAATCATCGCTCCTGACATGCTGGTACGCCAGGGTGACATGCGTTCCCTGCGCGTTCAGGAAGTGTCGACATCCCGCGGGATGATCACCGACCGCTCGGGTCGTCCGCTGGCGGTGAGCGTGCCGGTGAAGGCGATCTGGGCCGATCCGAAAGAACTGCATGATGCAGGCGGGATCACGCTTGATAACCGCTGGAAGGCGCTTGCGGATGCGTTGAAGATGCCGCTGGACCAGTTAGCTTCACGCGTGAATACCAACCCGAGAGGGCGGTTTATCTATCTGGCGCGTCAGGTGAACCCTGACATGGCGGACTACATCAAAAAATTAAAGCTGCCGGGCATCCACCTGCGTGAAGAATCCCGTCGTTACTATCCCTCCGGCGAAGTGACTGCTCACCTCATTGGCTTTACTAACGTCGATAGCCAGGGGATTGAGGGCGTTGAAAAAAGCTTTGATAAATGGCTCACCGGCCAGCCCGGCGAGCGCATTGTGCGTAAAGACCGCTATGGTCGCGTAATCGAGGATATCTCCTCTACGGACAGCCAGGCCGCACACAACCTGGCGCTGAGTATTGATGAGAGGTTACAGGCGCTGGTTTACCGCGAGCTGAACAATGCCGTGGCTTTCAACAAAGCGGAATCGGGCAGTGCCGTGTTAGTCGACGTCAACACGGGTGAAGTGCTGGCGATGGCCAATAGCCCTTCCTACAACCCTAACAATCTCACCGGTACGCAGAAGGATGTTATGCGTAACCGTACCATCACCGACGTATTCGAACCGGGTTCGACCGTTAAGCCGATGGTGGTCATGACTGCACTTCAGCGCGGTATCGTCAATGAAAACACCGTACTGAATACCATTCCATACCGAATTAACGGCCACGAAATCAAAGACGTGGCGCGCTACAGCGAATTGACCCTGACCGGGGTGTTACAGAAGTCGAGTAACGTCGGTGTTTCAAAGCTGGCGTTAGCGATGCCGTCCTCAGCGTTAGTAGAGACTTACTCACGTTTTGGGCTTGGAAAGGCGACCAATTTGGGGTTGGTCGGAGAACGCAGTGGCTTATATCCTCAAAAACAACGGTGGTCTGACATAGAGAGGGCCACCTTCTCTTTCGGCTACGGGCTAATGGTGACACCGTTACAGTTAGCGCGAGTCTACGCAACGATCGGCAGCTATGGCGTATATCGTCCGCTGTCGATTACCAAAGTTGATCCACCGGTTCCCGGCGAGCGTATCTTCCCGGAATCAACCGTCCGTACTGTTGTTCATATGATGGAAAGCGTGGCGCTGCCCGGTGGCGGCGGCGTGAAGGCGGCAATCAAAGGTTATCGCATCGCCATCAAGACCGGTACGGCGAAAAAAGTAGGGCCGGACGGCCGCTATATCAACAAATACATTGCCTATACCGCAGGCGTTGCGCCTGCAAGCAATCCGCGTTTTGCGCTGGTGGTCGTGATAAACGATCCACAGGCGGGTAAATACTACGGCGGCGCCGTCTCCGCGCCTGTGTTCGGGGCTATCATGGGCGGCGTGTTACGCACCATGAACATTGAACCGGATGCGCTGGCGACGGGCGAAAAAAGTGAATTTGTAATTAATCAAGGCGAGGGTACAGGTGGCAGATCGTAATTTGCGCGACCTTCTCGCTCCGTGGGTGCCAAATGCACCGGAGCGAGCACTGCGAGAGATGGTACTGGACAGCCGCGTGGCTGCTTCTGGCGATCTTTTTGTGGCGGTGGTCGGTCATCAGGCGGACGGGCGTCGTTATATCCCGCAGGCGATAGCGCAAGGTGTGGCTGCCATTATTGCTGAGGCGAAAGATGAGGCAACCGACGGTGAGATTCGTGAAATGCACGGAGTGCCGGTTATCTATCTCAGCCAGTTAAACGAGCGTCTTTCCGCGCTGGCGGGACGTTTTTATCACGAACCTTCCGACCAGCTGCGCCTGGTTGGCGTCACGGGTACGAACGGTAAAACCACTACCACGCAGCTGATGGCGCAGTGGGCCCAGCTGCTGGGTGAAACCGGTGCGGTGATGGGTACCGTGGGTAACGGCCTGCTGGGCAAAGTGAGCCCGACGGAAAACACCACCGGCTCGGCGGTAGACGTACAGCACGTGCTTGCCGGTCTGGCAGGGCAGGGGGCAACCTTTGCTGCAATGGAAGTCTCTTCGCACGGTCTGGTACAGCACCGCGTCGCGGCGCTGAAATTTGCTGCTTCCGTATTTACCAACCTGAGCCGCGATCATCTTGATTATCACGGTGATATGGAGCATTACGAAGCCGCGAAATGGCTGCTGTTCTCTACTCACCATTACGGACAAGCCATTATCAACGCCGACGACGAAGTGGGCCGCCGCTGGCTGGCGAAGCTGCCGGATGCGGTTGCGGTGTCGATGGAAGACCATATCAATCCGAACTGCCACGGCCGCTGGCTGAAAGCGGTTGAGGTGAATTATCACGACAGCGGGGCGACAATCCGCTTTGCCTCTTCCTGGGGTGAAGGTGAGATTGAAAGCCGCCTGATGGGCGCCTTTAACGTCAGCAACCTGCTGCTGGCGCTGGCCACGCTGCTGGCGCTGGGTTATCCGATGGCTGAACTGCTGAAAACCTCAGCGCGTCTGCAGCCGGTTTGCGGCCGCATGGAAGTGTTCAGCGCGCCGGGCAAACCGACCGTTGTGGTTGATTATGCCCACACGCCGGATGCGCTGGAAAAAGCGCTGGAAGCGGCGCGCCTGCACTGCGCCGGTAAGCTCTGGTGCGTATTTGGCTGCGGCGGCGATCGCGATAAAGGCAAACGCCCGCTGATGGGGGCTATTGCCGAGCAGTTCGCAGATATTCCGGTTGTGACCGATGACAACCCGCGTACCGAAGAGCCGCGCGCCATCATTAATGACATTCTGGCGGGCATGCTGGACGCGGGCCGCGCTCGCGTGGTGGAAGGCCGTGCGGAAGCCGTGACCAACACCATCATGCAGGCGCAGGAGAATGATGTTGTCCTGTTAGCGGGCAAAGGGCATGAAGATTATCAGATCGTTGGCAATCGCCGTCTGGACTACTCGGACCGCGTAACGGCAGCACGCCTGCTGGGAGTCGTGGCATGATTAGCATCACGTTAAGCCAGGCCGCTGCCATCCTGCAGGGCGACCTGCACGGGCAAGACCTGACCATTGATGCCGTAACGACGGACACCCGCAAAATCACTGCAGGCTGTCTGTTTGTGGCGCTGAAAGGCGAGCGTTTTGACGCGCATGATTTTGCAGAACAGGCCAAAGAGAACGGCGCTGGTGCGCTGCTCGTCAGCCGCAAGCTCGATATCGATCTGCCACAAATTGTGGTGAAAGATACGCGTCTCGCGTTCGGTGAGCTGGCCGCCTGGGTGCGTCAGCATGTCCCTACTCGCGTTGTCGCCTTGACCGGTTCATCAGGCAAGACGTCGGTGAAAGAGATGACGGCGTCGATCCTCAGCGAGTGCGGGAATACGCTTTATACCGCGGGCAACCTCAATAATGACATCGGTGTGCCGATGACATTACTCCGCCTGACCAAAGAACATGAATTTGCAGTGATCGAGTTAGGGGCAAACCACCAGGGCGAAATCGCCTGGACCGTGAGCCTGACTCGCCCGGAAGCCGCGCTGGTGAATAACCTCGCGGCGGCGCATCTGGAAGGCTTTGGCTCGCTGGAAGGCGTAGCGAAAGCCAAAGGTGAGATTTACACCGGTCTGCCGGATGACGGTATCGCCATCCTGAACGCCGACAACAACGACTGGCTGAACTGGCAGAGCATCATTGGTTCGCGTAAAACCTGGCGCTTCTCGCCGAATGCGGCCAACAGTGATTTTACCGCGACCAATATCCACGTGACGTCGCACGGCACGGAGTTCACCCTCACGACCCCAACGGGTGACGTTGATGTGCTGCTGCCGCTGCCGGGTCGCCATAACATCGCCAATGCGCTTGCGGCGGCGGCGCTGTCGACGGCGGTGGGCGCGTCGCATGAGGCGATTAAAACCGGGCTGGCGAACCTGAAAGCCGTGCCGGGGCGTCTGTTCCCGATTCAGCTTTCGGAAAACAAGCTGCTGCTGGATGACTCCTACAACGCGAACGTTGGCTCGATGACGGCGGCGGTGCAGGTGTTATCTGAAATGCCGGGCTATCGCATCATGGTGGTGGGCGATATGGCAGAGCTGGGCGACGAAAGCGAAGCCTGCCATACCCAGGTCGGTGAAGCGGCGAAAGCGGCAGGGCTGGACTGCGTGCTGAGCGCAGGAAAACTGAGCCAGGCGATTAGCCATGCCAGCGGCGTTGGCGAGCATTTTGCTGATAAAGCCGCGTTGATAGCGCGCCTTAAGGCGTTGATTACAGAAAAACAAATTGTGACTGTGTTAGTGAAAGGTTCACGTAGTGCCGCCATGGAAGAGGTTGTGCACGCATTACAGGAGAACGGGACATGTTAGTTTGGCTGGCCGAACATTTGGTCAAATATTATTCAGGCTTTAACGTCTTTTCGTATCTGACGTTTCGCGCCATCGTCAGCCTGCTGACTGCGCTGTTCATCTCGTTGTGGATGGGCCCGCGCATGATTGCCCGTCTGCAAAAACTCTCTTTCGGCCAGGTTGTGCGTAACGACGGTCCGGAATCGCACTTCAGCAAGCGCGGCACGCCGACCATGGGTGGGATCATGATCCTGACCGCCATCGTCGTTTCCGTGCTGCTGTGGGCGTATCCTTCCAACCCGTACGTCTGGTGCGTTCTGACGGTACTGGTGGGTTACGGGATCATCGGTTTTGTGGATGATTACCGCAAAGTCGTCCGCAAAGATACCAAAGGCCTTATCGCGCGCTGGAAATATTTCTGGATGTCGGTGATCGCGCTGGGTGTGGCCTTTGCGCTGTATCTGGCAGGCAAAGACACGCCTGCCACGGAGCTGGTCGTGCCGTTCTTTAAAGACGTGATGCCACAGCTGGGGCTGTTCTACATCCTGCTGGCCTACTTTGTGATTGTCGGTACCGGCAACGCCGTTAACCTGACCGACGGTCTGGATGGCCTGGCCATTATGCCAACCGTCTTTGTGGCCGCCGGTTTTGCGCTGGTGGCGTGGGCGACCGGTAACATGAACTTTGCGAACTACCTGCACATCCCTTATCTGCGCCACGCGGGTGAACTGGTGATCGTCTGTACGGCGATTGTCGGCGCGGGGCTGGGCTTCCTGTGGTTCAACACCTATCCGGCGCAGGTCTTTATGGGTGACGTCGGTTCTCTGGCTTTGGGCGGTGCGCTCGGCATTATCGCCGTACTGCTGCGTCAGGAGTTCCTGCTGGTGATCATGGGCGGCGTGTTTGTGGTTGAAACCCTGTCGGTGATTTTGCAGGTCGGTTCCTTCAAGCTGCGCGGTCAGCGCATCTTCCGTATGGCGCCGATTCACCACCACTATGAACTGAAAGGCTGGCCGGAGCCGCGCGTGATTGTGCGTTTCTGGATTATTTCGCTGATGCTGGTGCTGATTGGCCTGGCAACGCTGAAGGTACGTTAATCATGGCAGATTACCAGGGCAAAAAAGTCGTTATCATCGGGTTGGGCCTCACGGGGCTCTCCTGCGTGGACTTTTTCCTCGCACGCGGCGTGACGCCACGCGTGATGGATACGCGTGTCTCTCCGCCGGGTCTGGACAAACTGCCGGAGCAGGTTGAACGCCACCTTGGTGGTCTGAATGATGACTGGCTGCTGGCAGCCGATCTGATTGTCGCAAGCCCGGGTATGGCGCTGGCGCACCCTTCGCTGAGCGCTGCCGCGGATGCGGGCGTTGAAATTGTCGGCGATATCGAGCTGTTCTGCCGAGAAGCGCAGGCGCCCGTTATCGCCATTACCGGCTCCAACGGTAAAAGCACCGTCACCACCCTGGTGGGTGAAATGGCGAAAGCGGCGGGAATGAACGTCGGCGTTGGCGGTAATATTGGTTTACCTGCTCTGATGCTGCTGGACAAAGGCTGCGAGCTGTATGTTCTCGAACTTTCCAGCTTCCAACTGGAAACCACCTCCAGCCTGCATGCCGCGGCTGCGACAATCCTTAACGTGACCGAAGATCATATGGACAGGTATCCATTTGGTCTGCAGCAGTACCGTGCCGCCAAGCTCCGCGTTTATGAAAATGCCAAAGTCTGCGTTGTTAACGCCGATGACGCGCTGACCATGCCGGTGCGTGGCGCAGACGATCGCTGTATTAGCTTCGGTATCACGATGGGGGATTACCACCTGAACCGTCAGCTGGGCGAAACCTGGCTGCGCGTGAAGGGTGAGAAAGTGCTGAACGTGAAAGAGATGAAGCTCTCTGGTCAGCACAACTATACCAATGCCCTGGCGGCGCTGGCGCTGGCGGATGCAGTAGGTCTGCCGCGCTCATCCAGCCTGAAAGCGTTAACCACGTTTTCTGGCCTGGCGCACCGTTTCCAGCTGGCACTGGAGCACAACGGCGTTCGCTGGATTAACGACTCCAAAGCCACCAACGTGGGCAGCACCGAGGCCGCGCTGAACGGTCTGCACGTTGACGGCACCCTGCATTTACTGCTGGGCGGCGACGGTAAATCAGCGGATTTCTCCTCCCTGAAGCCGTATCTCGCCGGAGATAACATCCGCCTGTACTGCTTCGGCCGTGACGGCAGCGAGCTGGCTGAACTGCGCCCTGAGGTTGCCGAGCAAACCGAAACCATGGAACAGGCGATGCGGTTGATTGCTCCTCGCGTGAAGCCAGGCGATATGGTGCTGCTCTCTCCGGCCTGTGCCAGTCTCGATCAATTCAAGAATTTCGAACAGCGTGGTGATGTCTTTACCCGCCTGGCGAAGGAGTTAGGCTAATGCGTTTATCTCTCCCTCGCCTGAAAATGCCGCGCCTGCCAGGATTTGGGATCCTGGCATGGTTGTTTGCGGCGCTCAAAGGCTGGGTGATGGGCTCTCGTCAAAAAGATAACGACAGCCTTGTCATGTACGATCGCACGCTGTTCTGGCTCACGATGGGGCTGGCGGCGGTCGGCTTCATTATGGTGACGTCAGCCTCAATGCCTGTCGGGCAGCGTCTGGCGAACGATCCTTTCCTGTTTGCCAAGCGTGATGGTCTTTACATTATCCTGGCGTTCTGTCTGGCGCTGGTGACCTTGCGCCTGCCGATGGAGTTCTGGCAGCGGCACAGTACGGCGATGCTGATCGCCTCGATTATTATGCTGCTGATCGTACTGGTGGTGGGGAGCTCTGTTAACGGGGCATCACGCTGGATAGCCTTTGGCCCGCTGCGCATTCAGCCTGCGGAATTTACCAAGCTCTCCCTGTTCTGCTACCTGGCTAACTACCTGGTCCGTAAGGTAGATGAAGTGCGTAACAACCTGCGCGGCTTCTTAAAACCGATGGGCGTCATTCTGGTGCTGGCGGTATTACTGCTGGCGCAGCCTGACCTCGGTACCGTGGTGGTACTGTTTGTGACCACCCTGGCCATGCTGTTCCTGGCGGGCGCGAAGCTGTGGCAGTTCATCGCTATTATCGGGATGGGGATTTCGGCGGTTGTGCTGCTGATCCTCGCCGAGCCTTACCGTATTCGCCGTGTGACCTCGTTCTGGAACCCGTGGGAAGATCCCTTCGGCAGCGGTTATCAGCTGACGCAGTCGCTGATGGCCTTTGGTCGCGGTGAAGTCTGGGGGCAGGGGCTGGGTAACTCGGTACAGAAACTGGAGTATTTACCGGAAGCGCATACTGACTTCATCTTCTCCATTATTGCGGAAGAACTGGGTTATATCGGTGTGGTATTAGCGCTATTAATGGTATTCTTCGTCGCTTTCCGCGCCATGTCTATCGGCCGGAAAGCGCTGGAGATCGATCACCGCTTCTCAGGATTCTTAGCCTGTTCAATTGGTATCTGGTTTAGCTTCCAGGCATTGGTTAACGTCGGGGCCGCAGCGGGTATGCTGCCGACCAAAGGTCTGACGTTGCCGTTGATCAGTTATGGTGGTTCGAGTCTGTTGATTATGTCGACGGCCATCATGTTTTTGTTGCGCATAGATTATGAGACGCGTCTGGAAAAAGCCCAGGCGTTTACACGAGGTTCACGATGAATCAACCGAAGCGGTTAATGGTGATGGCAGGCGGTACCGGCGGACACGTGTTCCCGGGGCTGGCGGTTGCGCACCATTTAATGGATCAGGGCTGGCAGGTACGCTGGCTGGGAACCGCAGACCGCATGGAAGCCGACCTGGTGCCGAAGCACGGTATCGAGATCGACTTTATTCGTATTTCCGGCCTTCGGGGCAAAGGCCTCAAGGCAATGCTGCTGGCTCCGGTGCGTATTTTTAACGCCTGGCGTCAGGCGCGCACCATCATGAAGCGCTTTAAGCCAGATGTGGTGCTGGGCATGGGCGGCTATGTCTCGGGTCCTGGCGGGCTGGCGGCGTGGTCGTTAGGCATTCCCGTTGTGCTGCATGAACAGAACGGTATTGCCGGTCTGACCAACAAGTGGCTGGCGAAAATTGCCACCAAAGTCATGCAGGCGTTTCCCGGTGCGTTCCCGAAAGCGGACGTGGTGGGGAACCCGGTGCGTGTGGATGTGCTGGCGCTCCCGCTGCCGGATGCTCGCCTGACGGGCCGTGATGGGCCGGTTCGTGTACTGGTCGTCGGCGGTTCTCAGGGCGCACGCATTTTAAACCAGACGATGCCGCAGGTTGCCGCAAAGCTGGGGGATACCGTGACGATCTGGCACCAGAGCGGAAAAGGCGCTCAGCAGACCGTTGAGCAAGCTTACGCAGACGAAGGCCAGCCGCAGCATAAAGTTACAGAGTTTATCGACGACATGGCGGCAGCCTATGCCTGGGCCGATGTCGTGGTCTGTCGTTCAGGCGCGCTGACGGTGAGCGAAATCGCAGCCGCGGGTTTGCCTGCCCTGTTTGTGCCGTTCCAGCACAAAGACAGACAGCAGTACTGGAATGCGCTGCCGCTTGAGAAAGCCGGTGCCGCGAAGATATTTGAACAGCCACAATTTACCGCCGACGCGGTCGCCACCACCCTGGCGGGCTGGAACAGAGACGCACTGCTGGAGATGGCGCAACGCGCGCGCGCGGCCGCTATCCCTGATGCGACGGAACGGGTGGCAAAAGAAGTGAGCCTGGCAGCCCAGGCTTAACCCTCGCAGCGCGTGTTGCGCTGCACGAATTTTAAGTAGTCGATGGCGTTTAGAGAATGAATACACAACAACTGGCAAAACTGCGTTCAATCGTGCCCGAGATGCGTCGCGTCCGGCACATTCACTTTGTTGGCATCGGTGGTGCTGGCATGGGCGGTATTGCCGAAGTGTTAGCTAACGAAGGCTATCAGATCAGCGGGTCTGACCTGGCGCCAAACCCTGTTACGCAGCAGCTGGCGTCGCTTGGGGCGACTATCTATTTCAACCATCGTCCGGAAAACGTGCGCGATGCGAGCGTGGTGGTGGTCTCGAGCGCTATCTCCTCTGACAACCCGGAAATCGTTGCCGCGCACGAAGCGCGCATTCCGGTGATCCGCCGTGCAGAAATGCTGGCGGAACTGATGCGTTTCCGTCACGGCATCGCCATTGCCGGGACCCACGGTAAAACCACGACCACGGCGATGGTTTCCAGTATTTATGCGGAAGCGGGCCTCGACCCGACGTTCGTTAACGGCGGTCTGGTCAAAGCCGCGGGCGTACACGCGCGTCTGGGCCACAGCCGTTACCTGATTGCTGAAGCGGATGAGAGCGACGCGTCGTTCCTGCACCTGCAGCCGATGGTGGCGATTGTCACTAACATCGAAGCTGACCATATGGATACCTACCAGGGCGACTTCGAAAACTTAAAGCAGACCTTCATCAACTTCCTGCACAACCTGCCGTTCTACGGGCGCGCGGTGATGTGCGTAGACGATCCGGTGATCCGCGAGCTGCTGCCGCGCGTGGGTCGTCAAATCACCACTTACGGCTTCAGTGAAGACGCTGACGTCCGCGTGGAAGAGTACAAACAGATTGGTGCGCAGGGGCATTTCACTCTGGCGCGTCAGGACAAAGAGCTGCTGCACGTCACGCTGAATGCGCCGGGGCGCCATAATGCCCTCAATGCCGCAGCGGCAGTGGCCGTCGCGACGGAAGAAGGCATTGATGATGATGCGATTCTGCGCGCGCTGGAAAGCTTCCAGGGCACCGGCCGTCGTTTCGACTTCCTCGGTGAATTCCCTCTGGACGTCGTTAACGGTAAAGCCGGCACAGCGATGCTGGTAGACGACTACGGCCACCATCCGACCGAAGTTGACGCCACCATTAAAGCCGCGCGTGCAGGCTGGCCTGACAAAAATCTGGTGATGATCTTCCAGCCGCACCGCTTCACGCGTACGCGCGATCTGTATGACGATTTCGCCAGCGTCCTGTCACAGGTAGACACCCTGTTAATGCTGGACGTGTATGCCGCAGGCGAGACGCCGATTCCTGGCGCAGACAGTCGTTCTTTATGCCGTACCATCCGTGGGCGCGGGAAAGTTGACCCTATTCTGGTTTCTGATCCTGCACAGGTGGCGGAAATTCTGGCACCGGTCCTGACAGGTAACGATCTGATTCTGATTCAGGGCGCGGGAAATATCGGCAAAATCGCCCGTACCTTAGCTGAAATCAAACTGAAGCCGCAAACCCAGGAGGATGAGCATCATGGCTGATAAGATTGCTGTCCTGTCTGGCGGTACCTCCGCCGAGCGCGAGGTTTCCCTGAATTCCGGCGCGGCCGTGCTGGCGGGCCTGCGTGAAGGTGGCGTCAATGCGCACCTGGTCGACCCAAAAGAGGTCGACGTGACGCAATTAAAAGCCATGGGCTTCGATAAAGTCTTTATCGCTTTGCATGGTCGCGGTGGTGAAGACGGCACCCTGCAGGGGCTTCTGGATTTGATCGGCATGCCGTACACCGGCAGCGGCGTGATGGCCTCCGCTATCTCTATGGATAAACTGCGCAGCAAGCTGCTGTGGCAGGGCGCGGGATTACCCGTTGCGCCATGGGTTGCGCTGACGCGTCGCGAATTTGAATTGGGCCTGCCGGATAGCGTTAATGCACGCATTGCTGAACTGGGCTTACCGGTTATTGTAAAGCCCAGCCGGGAAGGCTCCAGCGTGGGAATGTCCAAAGTCGACAAAGCTGAAGATCTTTCGTCCGCTTTAGCACTGGCATTTCAACATGATGAAGAAGTTCTGATTGAAAAATGGCTCAGCGGGCCGGAATTTACCGTCGCCATGCTTGGCGAAGAAATTTTACCGTCAATCCGTATCCAACCGGCCGGAACCTTCTATGATTATGAGGCGAAGTATCTCTCTGATGAGACGCAATATTTCTGCCCTTGTGGTCTTGAATCTGAGCGTGAAGCAGATTTACAGTCCCTGGTGCTTAAAGCCTGGCATGTTCTGGGTTGCCGCGGCTGGGGACGCATCGACGTAATGCAGGACAGTGACGGACAATTTTATCTGCTGGAAGCGAATACCTCTCCGGGAATGACCAGCCACAGCCTTGTGCCGATGGCCGCGCGTCAGGCGGGGATGAGTTTCTCGCAGTTAGTCGTACGCATTCTGGACCAGGCGGGCTGATATGTCTCAGGCTGCATTGAACACGCGCAACCGCGATGACGAGGACGAATACACCTCTTCACGCCGCAGTAATGGAACGCGTCTTGCAGGCATCATTTTCCTGCTCGGGGTGCTGTGCACCGTGTTTATCAGCGGCTGGATGGTCCTGGGCTGGATGGAAGATGCGCAGCGGTTGCCGCTCTCTAAGCTGGTGGTCACCGGTGAGCGTCACTACACGCGTAACGACGATATTCGCCAGTCAATTCTGGCGCTGGGCTCGCCTGGCACCTTTATGACGCAGGACGTCAATATTATCCAGAGTCAGATAGAACGTCTGCCATGGATAAAACAGGCGAGCGTAAGAAAGCAATGGCCTGATGAATTGAAGATTCATCTGGTTGAATATGTGCCCATTGCGCGTTGGAATGATCAGCACATGGTTGACGTCGACGGAAATTCCTTCAGCGTCCCGGCCGATCGTGTCAACAAGCAAAATTTACCGATGTTGTATGGCCCTGAAGGCAGCGAAAACGAAGTGTTACAAGGTTTTCGTGAAATGGGTCAGGTGCTGGCGAAGGACAGGTTTACGTTAAAAGATGCAGCCATGACGGCGCGCCGTTCCTGGCAGCTGACTTTAACGAACGGCATTAAGCTCAACCTGGGGCGCGGCGACACCATGAAGCGTCTGGCGCGTTTTGTCGAACTTTACCCGGTTTTACAGCAGCAGGCACAGACTGACGGCAAACGGATAAGCTACGTTGATTTGCGCTATGACTCAGGCGCAGCAGTCGGTTGGGTACCGGCTCCGGTCGAGGAACCTAATCAGCAACAGAATCAGGCACAGGTACAGGCAGAACAACAATGATCAAGGCGACGGACAGAAAACTGGTAGTTGGACTGGAGATTGGCACCGCGAAGGTTGCCGCTTTAGTAGGGGAAGTTCTGCCCGACGGTATGGTCAATATCATTGGCGTAGGCAGTTGCCCGTCCCGTGGTATGGATAAAGGTGGGGTAAACGATCTTGAATCGGTGGTCAAATGCGTTCAGCGCGCCATCGATCAGGCTGAACTGATGGCAGATTGCCAGATTTCTTCTGTCTATCTGGCCCTTTCTGGCAAGCACATTAGCTGCCAGAACGAAATCGGTATGGTGCCGATTTCCGAAGAAGAAGTAACGCAGGAAGACGTTGAAAACGTCGTGCACACCGCGAAATCCGTGCGTGTCCGCGACGAGCATCGCGTGCTGCATGTCATTCCGCAGGAATATGCGATTGACTACCAGGAAGGGATCAAGAACCCGGTCGGTCTTTCTGGCGTACGTATGCAGGCAAAAGTGCACCTGATCACATGTCACAACGATATGGCGAAGAACATTGTAAAAGCCGTTGAACGTTGTGGCCTGAAAGTTGACCAACTTATTTTCGCCGGTCTGGCGGCAAGTTATTCCGTACTGACCGAAGATGAACGTGAACTGGGTGTCTGTGTGGTCGATATTGGTGGTGGTACAATGGATATCGCCGTCTATACCGGCGGTGCGTTGCGCCACACGAAAGTGATCCCTTATGCCGGGAACGTTGTGACCAGCGATATTGCTTACGCTTTTGGTACGCCGCCGAGCGATGCAGAAGCGATTAAAGTGCGCCATGGCTGTGCGCTGGGGTCTATCGTTGGCAAAGATGAGAGCGTTGAAGTGCCGAGCGTCGGTGGTCGTCCACCGCGTAGCCTGCAGCGCCAGACGTTGGCAGAGGTGATTGAGCCGCGCTATACCGAGCTGCTCAACCTGGTCAACGAAGAGATTTTACAGTTACAGGAACAGCTTCGTCAGCAGGGCGTTAAGCATCATCTTGCGGCGGGGATTGTATTAACCGGCGGTGCAGCGCAAATTGAAGGTCTTGCGGCCTGTGCTCAGCGGGTGTTCCATACGCAGGTGCGTATTGGTGCGCCGCTGAATATCACCGGTTTAACGGATTATGCTCAGGAGCCGTATTATTCAACGGCTGTGGGCCTGCTTCACTACGGGAAGGAATCTCATCTCAGTGGTGAAGCAGAAGTGGAAAAACGCGTCTCAGTGGGGTCGTGGGTCAAACGACTGAACAACTGGTTGCGAAAAGAGTTTTAATTTTTTTAAGAGACCGGAGAGAATTAGCGGTCTCGGGCGACAGGCACAACGGAGAGAGAAATTATGTTTGAACCTATGGAACTGACCAACGACGCGGTGATTAAAGTCATCGGCGTCGGTGGCGGCGGCGGTAACGCCGTAGAGCATATGGTGCGTGAACGCATTGAAGGTGTTGAATTCTTCGCAGTTAACACCGATGCGCAGGCACTGCGTAAGACGGCTGTAGGCCAGACTATCCAGATCGGCGGTGGTATCACCAAAGGGCTGGGAGCAGGGGCTAACCCGGAAGTCGGTCGCAATGCGGCTGAAGAAGATCGTGAAGCGCTGCGCGCTGCGCTGGAAGGTGCGGACATGGTCTTCATCGCAGCAGGTATGGGTGGCGGTACGGGTACCGGTGCAGCACCTGTTGTGGCTGAAGTAGCTAAAGATTTAGGTATCCTGACCGTTGCTGTCGTGACCAAGCCTTTCAACTTTGAAGGCAAGAAGCGTATGGCGTTCGCGGAGCAGGGTATCACCGAGCTGTCCAAGCATGTGGACTCGCTGATCACTATCCCTAACGACAAGCTGTTGAAGGTTCTGGGGCGCGGTATCTCCCTGCTGGACGCATTCGGTGCAGCAAACGACGTGCTGAAAGGCGCGGTCCAGGGTATCGCTGAACTGATTACCCGTCCTGGCCTGATGAACGTTGACTTTGCAGACGTTCGCACCGTGATGTCCGAAATGGGTTACGCGATGATGGGCTCTGGCGTGGCGAGCGGTGAAGACCGTGCTGAAGAAGCGGCTGAAATGGCTATCTCTTCTCCACTGCTGGAAGATATCGATCTGTCTGGTGCGCGCGGCGTGCTGGTCAACATTACCGCTGGCTTTGACCTGCGTCTGGATGAGTTCGAAACCGTGGGTAACACCATCCGTGCGTTCGCCTCTGACAACGCTACCGTGGTAATCGGTACTTCCCTTGACCCTGAAATGAACGACGAGCTGCGTGTGACCGTTGTTGCGACCGGTATCGGTATGGACAAGCGTCCTGAGATCACCTTAGTGACTAACAAGCAGACTCAGCAACCGGTAATGGATCGTTACCAGCAGCACGGTATGTCTCCTCTGACTCAGGAGCAGAAACCGGCCGCGAAAGTGGTGAACGACCCAACGCCGCAAACGGCGAAAGAGCCAGATTATCTGGATATCCCGGCGTTCCTGCGTAAGCAAGCTGACTAAGAATTGGCTGGAATTTGGGGATTTGCGCTCTTTGTGCTAAACTGGCCCACCGTTAGTGATATACACTCTCGGTTGGATAGTTAATTTGGCGAGATTATACGATGATCAAACAAAGGACACTTAAACGTATCGTTCAGGCGACGGGTGTCGGTTTACATACCGGCAAGAAAGTCACGCTGACGTTACGCCCTGCGCCGGCCAATACCGGGGTCATCTATCGTCGCACCGACTTGAATCCACCGGTAGATTTTCCGGCCGATGCCAAATCTGTGCGTGATACTATGCTCTGTACTTGTCTGGTGAACGAGCATGACGTGCGGATTTCTACCGTTGAGCACCTGAACGCCGCCCTGGCGGGGCTGGGTATCGACAACATTATTGTTGAAGTCGATGCGCCAGAAATCCCGATTATGGATGGCAGTGCTGCACCGTTCGTCTATCTGTTGCTGGATGCCGGCATCGAAGAACTGAACTGCGCGAAGAAATTTGTACGCATCAAAGAGACCGTTCGCGTCGAAGATGGCGACAAATGGGCTGAATTCAAACCGTACAATGGTTTCTCGTTGGACTTTACCATCGACTTTAACCATCCGGCGATTGATTCCAGCACCCAACGCTATGCGATGAACTTCTCTGCCGATGCGTTTATGCGCCAGATCAGCCGAGCCCGTACGTTTGGCTTCATGCGTGATATCGAATATCTGCAGTCCCGCGGCCTGTGCCTGGGCGGCAGCTTCGATTGTGCCATCGTTGTTGACGATTATCGCGTACTGAACGAAGACGGCCTGCGTTTCGAAGATGAATTCGTTCGTCACAAAATGCTGGATGCTATCGGCGACCTGTTCATGTGTGGTCACAACATCATTGGTGCATTTACCGCGTTTAAATCCGGTCATGCACTGAACAACAAACTGTTGCAGGCCGTCCTGGCAAAACAGGAAGCCTGGGAATATGTGACCTTCGAAGACGAAGCTGAACTGCCGCTGGCTTTCAAAGCACCAAGCATGGTTCTGGCGTAACGGGTCATCCCGTTTCGTAAAAAACTCGACTGGTTAACCTGGTACTCTCTCCGACCAGGAAGACCAGTCGTTTTTATTTTTACCCTTCTTCGTTTGCCCCAGCGTTATCTCTCGTTTGTCTTACGCAGAAAATGTGCGCGTTAGCTGCATTCTTGACCGTTTTTCCCCGCGGCGGCACCTCATTCCTGCTGATGTATATTGGCTTTAGTGGTACTATCTGGGCGCTAAAAAGAATAACTGAACTCAGCCTCTGCGAGGCTGGCTTATTGGGTGGAGCAGGTGAGCGGAATACTGACGCGCTGGCGACAATTTGGCAGACGTTACTTCTGGCCGCATCTCTTATTAGGGATGGTCGCGGCGAGTTTCGGCTTGCCTGCGCTCAGCAACAGTGCCGAAGCGGCGACGCCCGCAAAAACCTCCACCACTAAACACGATTTCAACACGCGGGTTAACTTCACTAACCTCGCGTGGCTTGAAGCCAGTCGCCGCCCAAACTTCACCGTCGATTACTGGCACCAGCACGCTATCCGCACCGTTATCCGCCATCTGTCCTTTGCGATGGCACCGCAGGCCATGCCTGTTGCGGAAGAGGCCCTGCCGGTTCAGGCTCAGCATCTTGCCCTGCTGGACACGCTCAACGCGCTGCTCACGCAGGACAGCCAGCCGCCGGTTATGGTTCGTCAGACAGCGCAGCGTGCGTTTGTCTCGCCTGTTTCATTCTCTGTTTCAACCTGGATTAGCCAGGCTCACGGCATTCGTGCCGGGCCGCAACGCCTCAGCTAAATTAACTTTTTCAATACCTTAATTTATCTGCCCATAATGGGGCGTTTGAGAATTTATTATGCTAATCAAATTGTTAACTAAAGTTTTTGGTAGTCGTAACGATCGTACCCTGCGCCGTATGCGCAAAGCTGTTGCCGTCATCAACGGTATGGAACCGGCGATGGAGAAGCTCTCTGATGACGAGCTGAAAGCGAAAACGGCGGAATTCCGTGCGCGTCTGGAAAAAGGCGAAACCTTAGAAAGCCTGATCCCGGAAGCGTTTGCTGTCGTGCGCGAAGCGAGTAAGCGCGTATTCGGCATGCG
Organism: Enterobacter sp. HG048; assembly: GCF_024702055.1. Taxonomy (NCBI): domain Bacteria; kingdom Pseudomonadati; phylum Pseudomonadota; class Gammaproteobacteria; order Enterobacterales; family Enterobacteriaceae; genus Enterobacter; species Enterobacter sp. HG048. The sequence continues at coordinate 20,002 of NZ_JANLIZ010000007.1, read as the reverse complement.
TCACTTCGACGTTCAGCTGCTGGGTGGTATGGTGCTCAACGAGCGCTGCATCGCGGAAATGCGTACCGGTGAAGGTAAAACCCTGACCGCAACGCTGCCGGCTTACCTGAACGCGCTGACCGGTAAAGGCGTTCACGTCGTTACCGTCAACGACTATCTGGCGCAGCGTGACGCCGAAAACAACCGTCCACTGTTCGAATTCCTCGGTATGACCGTCGGCATCAACATGTCCGGCCTGCCTGCGCCAGCCAAGCGCGAAGCGTATAACGCGGACATCACCTACGGCACCAACAACGAATACGGCTTCGACTACCTGCGTGACAACATGGCGTTCAGCCCGGAAGAGCGCGTCCAGCGTAAGCTGCACTATGCGCTGGTGGATGAGGTTGACTCCATCCTGATCGATGAAGCGCGTACTCCGCTGATCATCTCCGGCCCGGCTGAAGACAGCTCCGAGATGTACCGTAAAGTGGACAAAATCATTCCACACCTGCTGCGCCAGGAGAAAGAGGACTCGGATACCTTCCAGGGTGAAGGTCACTTCTCCGTTGATGAAAAAGCGCGCCAGGTGAACCTGACCGAACGCGGTCTGGTGAAAATTGAAGAGCTGCTGGTCGCTGAAGGCATCATGGAAGAGGGCGAGTCCCTGTACTCCCCGAGCAACATCATGCTGATGCACCACGTGACCGCTGCACTGCGCGCCCACGCGCTGTTCACCCGCGACGTCGATTACATCGTTAAAGACGGCGAAGTGATCATCGTCGATGAACACACCGGCCGTACCATGCAGGGACGTCGCTGGTCTGACGGTCTGCACCAGGCTGTGGAAGCCAAAGAAGGTGTGGATATTCAGAATGAAAACCAGACGCTGGCGTCTATTACCTTCCAGAACTACTTCCGTCTGTACGAGAAGCTGGCGGGGATGACCGGTACTGCTGATACCGAAGCGTTTGAATTCAGCTCCATCTACAAGCTGGATACCGTGGTCGTTCCAACCAACCGTCCAATGATCCGTAAGGATATGCCGGACCTGGTGTACATGACCGAAGCGGAAAAAATTCAGGCAATCATCGAAGATATTCGCGACCGCACTGCCAACGGCCAGCCGGTTCTGGTGGGGACCATCTCCATCGAGAAATCCGAAGTGGTTTCTCACGAGCTGACGAAAGCGGGTATCAAACACAACGTTCTGAACGCCAAATTCCACGCTAAAGAAGCGGACATTGTTGCGCAGGCGGGTTATCCGGCGGCGGTGACCATCGCCACCAACATGGCAGGTCGTGGTACCGATATTATGCTGGGCGGTAGCTGGCAGGCTGAAGTGGCTGAGCTGGAAAACCCAACGCCAGAACAGATTGCGCAGATCAAAGCCGACTGGCAGGTTCGTCATGACGCCGTTTTGGCTTCCGGCGGTCTGCACATCATCGGTACCGAGCGTCATGAATCCCGTCGTATCGATAACCAGCTGCGTGGCCGTGCGGGTCGTCAGGGCGATGCCGGTTCATCCCGCTTCTACCTGTCTATGGAAGATGCGCTGATGCGTATTTTCGCCTCCGACCGCGTGTCCGGCATGATGCGTAAGCTGGGGATGAAACCAGGCGAAGCCATTGAGCACCCGTGGGTGACCAAAGCGATCGCTAACGCACAGCGTAAAGTGGAAAGCCGCAACTTTGATATTCGTAAGCAGCTGCTGGAATATGATGATGTGGCTAACGATCAGCGTCGTGCGATCTACACCCAGCGCAACGAACTGCTGGACGTGTCCGACGTAAGCGAAACCATCAACAGCATTCGTGAAGATGTGTTTAAAGCCACCATCGACGCGCATATTCCACCGCAGTCTCTGGAAGAGATGTGGGATATCGAAGGCCTGCAGGAACGTCTGAAAAATGACTTTGACCTCGATCTGCCAATCAAAGAGTGGCTGGATAAAGAGCCTGAGCTGCACGAAGAGACCCTTCGCGAACGTATCTTTGAAACCGCGCTGGACGTCTACAAGCGTAAGGAAGAGGTTGTTGGCGCTGAAATGATGCGTCACTTCGAAAAAGGCGTGATGCTGCAGACCCTGGACTCCCTGTGGAAAGAGCACCTGGCGGCGATGGACTACCTGCGTCAGGGTATTCACCTGCGTGGCTATGCGCAGAAAGATCCGAAGCAGGAATACAAGCGTGAATCCTTCTCCATGTTTGCGTCTATGCTGGAGTCACTGAAATATGAAGTGATTAGCACCCTGAGCAAGGTTCAGGTGCGCATGCCGGAAGAGGTGGAAGCGATGGAGCAGCAGCGTCGTGAAGAAGCCGAGCGCTTGGCACAAATGCAACAGCTGAGTCATCAGACCGACGACAGCGAAGCCGCAGCGGCGATCGCCGCACAGACCGGCGATCGTAAAGTGGGTCGTAACGATCCGTGCCCGTGTGGTTCCGGTAAAAAGTACAAGGCGTGCCACGGCCGTCTGAGCTAAGTTCATAAAAAAACAAAAAGGCGCAGATTTCTGCGCCTTTTTTATGGAAGTGACAATATGAAAATACTGCAAATTGCCGTCGGGATTATTCGCAACCCGCAAAACCAAATCTTTATCACCCAGCGCGCTGCCGACGCCCATATGGCGAACAAGTGGGAGTTTCCGGGCGGTAAAATCGAGTCAGGTGAAACGCCGGAAGAGGCGCTGGTTCGGGAACTTCAGGAAGAGGTGGGGATCACGCCGCTTGGCGCAACGCTGTTTGATAAGCTTGAATACCAGTTTCCGGACAGGCACATCACGCTGTGGTTTTGGCTGGTGGAAAAATGGGAGGGTGAACCCTGGGGAAAAGAGGGACAGCCGGGTAGCTGGGTGGAACTTCAGGCAAGTGATGCCGAAAAATTCCCGCCAGCTAATGAGCCCGTGATCCTGCGGTTAGTCGCACAACCGTAGGCCTGCCAGGCGAAACGCCAGCAGGCTTTACAGATTACTGCTGGGTTTCACTCCAGTCGTCGCTGTCCGAGAGATCGCCTTTGCTCGGAATGCGTTTCTCTTCCGCCGCCCATTCGCCCAGGTCAATGAGCTGACAGCGCTTGCAGCAGAATGGGCGGAACGGACTCACTTCGCCCCAGACAACGGTTTTGCCACAGGTTGGGCAGCTTACGGTAGTGACATCAGACATCGGCACTCCTTAACAACAGGCCAGTTCAAAATCGAGACGTTCCGGCACGGTGCCATTTTCACTGTCCAGCGGCATAAAGCGAATCGCAAAGCGGCTCTTATGCCCGGAAATCTGCGGGTAAAGCTGTTCTCCAAGCGATAAATTCAGGCGCAGAAGATCGGCATCATCACCGTTATCCTGGAAGAAACCATTCAGGCTGGTTTGCTTGCGGAACGGCGCAGAGTTACGGATCAGATCGAGGATCAGCGACAGCGTCTGGTGCATTGGCTCCAGGCTCGCCAGCCAGCTGTTCACCTGTGCGTCACGCTGCGCCTGTGGCATATGTAGCCACATATGCAGGGTCGGCAGGTCGAAGCTGCAGCAGCCGCCAGGAATGCTCAGACGCTGGCGCACCAGGCCAATCAGGCGGTCTTCACGCAAAAACTGCCCGACGCGCGGCGCGGCCATCAGGACGGCACTGCTGCTTTTCAACTGCTGGCGGAGCGCGTCGATACGGCTCTGATCTACGCCGGGGACCTCTGTCCATGCCTGTAATTTACGCTGCTGGCGCTCCAGCTCTTTGAGTAATTCTGTGCGGACATCGCCGCGTTCAATCACATCCAGCAGATCGCCTACGTTGCGGAAGAAGTGCAACGCCGTGGCATGATCGTTAACAGGCAGATGTTGTGAAAGTTGTTGAATAAGAAATTCGATGCGCAGCCAGGTGCGCATTTTTTCGTTGAGCGGATGCTCAAAAAGGATGTGTGTCGACATTATGGTTTTTCCTGTGCAACGGCCTGCGCGGCGAACGTCAGATACTGCGCGTGCAGACGGGCAACATCCGATGCAATGGCATCTGGTGCGCCGTTATTATCAATAACATCATCCGCCACGGCAAGGCGCTGAGCGCGCGTAGCCTGAGCGGCAAGAATTTGTTCAGCATGCTCCCGCGAGACGCGATCGCGCGTCATGGTTCGCTGGATTTGCATTTCGGGTGCGACATCAATCACCAGCACACGATCGGCTTTCTTCTGCAGCTGATTTTCAACCAGTAGCGGAACCACCCACAGGACATAGGGCGAGCGGGCTGCGGCTATCTGACGCTGAGTTTCCTGGTGGATGATGGGGTGGAGCAGGGCATTAAGCCAGTCTTTTTCCGCAGAATCAGAAAAAATACATTCGCGAAGCTGACGGCGATTCAGTGTGCCATCGGCAGTGATGACTGCCTGACCAAAATGTTCTGCGATGGCCTTTAGCGCGGGTGTATTGGGCTCTACCACCTGGCGGGCAATGATATCGGCATCAATAATCGTGATACCCAAACGAGAGAACGCGTCCGCAACGGTACTTTTGCCACTACCGATGCCGCCGGTTAATGCGACGATATACCCCATTAATTCAAATCCTGGGAATTATTCATTATTAAAATCAGTTGGTTAAAACTATTTGGTGCGCTGGCAACTGTTTGGCTCTGTTTACCGGCTTTTTACCAGGTAAATTTATAGGATTGTAGCGTAAAAAAAGAGAATTTCGCAGTCTTGCGGAGCAGGTATTAGTGCGTATGATAACGTCACTGGAGTTGTGCTTTTAACATATTTGCCTCTAACCCCAGGAATCCGCACATGCGTATCGAAGAAGATCTGAAGTTAGGTTTCAAAGACGTTCTTATCCGCCCAAAACGCTCTACACTGAAAAGTCGCTCAGACGTTGAACTCGAACGTCAATTCACCTTTAAGCATTCCGGTCAGACCTGGTCTGGCGTGCCGATCATCGCTGCCAACATGGATACTGTGGGAACCTTTGAGATGGCAACCGCCCTGGCACAGTTCGACATTCTCACCGCCGTGCACAAACATTACAGCCCTGAAGAGTGGAATGCGTTTGTTGCGTCCGCGTCTGCTGACGTGGTGAAGCATGTGATGGTTTCTACCGGCACTTCCGATGCCGATTTCGAGAAGACCAAACAGATCCTGAACGCTAACCCGGCGCTCAACTTCGTTTGTATTGACGTGGCGAACGGTTACTCCGAGCACTTCGTGCAGTTCGTCAGCAAGGCGCGTGAAGCCTGGCCGACGAAAACCATCATCGCGGGCAACGTGGTGACCGGTGAAATGTGTGAAGAGCTGATCCTTTCCGGTGCAGATATCGTGAAAGTGGGTATTGGCCCGGGCTCCGTGTGCACGACCCGCGTCAAAACCGGCGTCGGTTATCCGCAGCTTTCCGCAGTCATTGAATGCGCCGATGCGGCGCACGGTCTGGGCGGTCAGATCATCAGCGATGGCGGCTGTACCATGCCGGGTGATGTTGCGAAAGCCTTCGGCGGCGGCGCCGACTTCGTGATGCTCGGCGGTATGCTGGCAGGCCACGAAGAGAGCGGTGGTACCGTTGTTGAAGAGAACGGCGAGAAATTTATGCTGTTCTACGGCATGAGTTCTGAATCCGCGATGACCCGTCACGTCGGTGGCGTGGCAAAATACCGTGCGGCAGAAGGCAAAACCGTGAAGCTACCTCTGCGCGGCCCGGTTGAATACACCGCGCGCGATATCCTCGGCGGCCTGCGCTCGGCCTGCACCTACGTTGGGGCATCCCGCCTGAAAGAACTGACGAAACGTACAACGTTTATTCGCGTTCAGGAGCAGGAAAACCGCGTATTCAATAGCCTGTAATGGCTTCTGCTGGCGCATCCCCGTGCGCCAGCACTGTTTAGCACTACCCCGCGCTCATCGCATCCCCCAGATGGAAAATCGGTAGGTACATTGCCACCACCAGCGTGCCGATGATGACCCCTGTCACAATCAGAAGCACTGGCTCGAGAAGTGCAGCCAGATTATCTGCCCGTTGAAAGGTCTGTTCCGTGTGGTGCCGGGCGAGATTTGCCAGCATGATGTCCAGCGCACCTGACATTTCACCGGTTCGTAAAAGCTGAATACACAGCGGGGTAAAGATGGCCGCTTTCTCAAAGGATGACCAGACGGGGAGACCTTTTTCAATGTCCTCCCGAACGCTGTGGAGTATCCCCCGCCAGTAACAACTTTCAACGGTCTCCTCTGCGCTCTCCAGACCCTGTAAAAAGGGGATACCAGCCTGCTGCGTGAGTGACAGCACGGTAAAGATATGTCCCAGTTTTTGTCCTTTTGCCAGCGCGCCCATCACGGGCATGTGCATCAGCATGCGCTGCCAGCGAGGGTTCTGCCGCAGAGCCCAGGCGGCGGCTAAGGGCATTAATAACGCGACGAACAACGCAAGGGCATAGGACTGGATAAATGCGGCCATCCCCATGACCATTTGCGTCAGCATCGGGAGCGGCGTGTTAAACGTTTTGTAGATCGCGGCAAACTCGGGCAAGACAAGAATGACCATCGCCAGCACCACGAGTACGGCGAGCGTCAGGACGATCGCCGGGTAGCGCAGGGCCTTTTTCACCTTCTCTCTAAGCTGCTGCTGCGCTTTTTGCTGCTGCGCGAGCTGGCGGCAGCACTCCTCCAGTTTCCCTGTGAGCTCACCGGTTTTCACCATTGAGACATGCAGCGGGCTAAACACCTCTGGCCACTTTTTTAGCGACTCAGAAAAGGGGGATCCCTCACTGAGCTCATCGGCAATGCTTTGCAGCAGCGCCTGCCACGGTTTTAATGGATGTTGCTCTGCCAGCATCTGCAGGCTGTGGGACAACGTCAGCCCCGCCTGCAAAAGCGTGGCGAGCTGGCGAAACATCTCGCAGCAGTGATGCGGCCGCCAGCGGTGCCGCTGAGCGCATCGGGTCAGCGCCAGAGGATGGAGATCGCTACGCATTAGCCAGGTGAAGGCGGCATTGCGGTCTGTGGCCCAGAGTGTTCCGCTTTGGGATTCACCTTCTTTGGTGAGCGCTCGCCAGCGCCAGAGCTGATTAGCAGCCATCCGGTATTCCCAGCACGCGCACCAGCTCTTCGATCGTGGTCAGCCCTTGCTCGACGGCCATGCAGCCGTGCTCAAAAAGAGAAATCATTCCCGCCTGCCGGGCACTCGCCTCTATCACTTCGATTCCCGCCCCACTGGCAATGGCCTGACGCAGGGGATTGTCGATCGCCAGCACTTCAAAAATTGCCACGCGGCCATAAAAACCGTGATAACAGCGATCGCAGCCGGTGGGCTGCCAGCGTGGAAGCGGTCTGGACCATACGGCGCGCGGTAATTCAGCATGCTCGCTGGCTTCCCGGCGACAGTGCGGACACAAACGCCGGACCAGCCGCTGGGCAATCACCATCGACAGCGCGGAAGATATCATCCAGCGCGCGACGCCCATCTGCTCGAGGCGAATCAGGGTTTCCGTCGTCGAGTTGGTGTGCAGCGTTGACAGCACCAGATGACCGGTCTGGGCGGCATTAATGGCAATTTCTGCCGTTTCACCGTCACGGATTTCGCCGACCATAATGATGTCTGGATCCTGACGCAGCAGTGCCCTCAGCACGCTCTGGAATGTTAAACCCGCCCGGGGATTAATCTGCGTCTGGTTTAATCTCGCCAGAGGGATCTCAATGGGATCCTCCACGCTACAGATGTTGACGTCAGGGGTATTACGCGCCTGCAGCGCGCTGTACAGCGTCACGGTTTTGCCGCTGCCGGTAGGGCCGGTGACCAGAATCAGCCCCTGCGGCTGGTGGAGAACCTCATTGAAACAGGCCAGTTGTTCTGCGCTCATACCAAGCGCTTTCGGCTCAAGAGCCTGCTGAACCTGATGCAGCAGACGCAGCACAATTTTCTCGCCACCGCTGCAGGGAAGCGTCGCGATCCGAAACGAGACCGGCTCGTTTGCCAGCTCAATCGTAAACTGACCGTCCTGAGGTAAACGACGTTCTGCAATATCCAGGTTACCCAGCACTTTTAAACGTGCGCTGAACAGGCTGGCCAGCGAGGCGGAAAGCGGAGGCTGGGGGCAAAGCACCCCGTCGATGCGTAAACGGATCTGGCATGCGTGCTCCATCGGTTCGATATGAATGTCGGAGGCGCGCTGGTTGATTGCCTGCTGCAGCGTGTGGTTGAGGATATCCACCGTCGAGTGTGTTTGCGAAATAACGGGCAGATGCGATTGTGACGTTAGCTGCCGGTGTTTTTCCATGCGCTCAGCGCTCCAGCACTCAATATCAATCCGTTTCTGGGTCGCGAAGCGCAGCGCCTCCATGAGTTCAGCCGCGGGGCTGCCCACGACGGCGATGCTGACCATGTCACTGTCGCTGGTGAGCAGCAGAGCGTGATGGCGCTGACAAAGCGCCACGAGTTGATCGGTATTCATTATCCGCTCCTCAGTTATTGTCAAAGCGGAAAACGTCTTCGCAGGCCTGTTTCAGGGCGCTGTCCGCGCTGATGTTGCAGTCGCGCGTCCAGCCCGTCATACCGTTGCCGTCGTTCCACTGCGGCGTCATGACCACTTCCAGCCCGTTAAGACTCTCCTGTCCTGTTAAGGTCACGGTCCCTTTCGCCACGCTCATTCCTGAAACGTAGCGTGTCGTGGTGGGGGAAGGGATACCGTTACTGCCAGCGTCGCAGCTCTCCACGCCACCGTGATCCAGCGCGCAAAGCTCAATGGCCGTACGGTAGGGAACAAAGGTTTGCAGCATATCGGTCAGCGCCGCCTTGCGCAGGTAATTTTGATAGGCGGGAACGCCGATGGCGCTCAGAATCGCAATGATGCCAATGACTACCATCAGCTCAATGAGTGTGAAGCCTTGTTGTCTGTTCATATCTGCTCCTTATGCAAAGTGGCGCTACTTTGTCAGCGGGAAAGAGCAGAAACGAGAGGTAAAAAAGGGAACGGGAAGAGGGCTTCAGAGAATTTATGCAGAGTTGCAGGGAAGAACAGCGGATCTGCGAGCGGGGCTGAAATTCCCCTCTCCGGGTTGAGAGGGGAGAATGCGTTATTTGAAGCGCATTGAGAGGTCGAGGGCGCGAACGTGTTTGGTCAGCGCGCCGACGGAGATGTAATCCACGCCGGTTTCGGCGAATTCACGGATCGTTTCGAAAGTGACGTTCCCGGACACTTCAAGCTGGGCCCGGCCGTTAGTCAGTTTTACCGCCTCGCGCATCTGCTCTGTTTCGAAGTTATCAAGCATGATGATATCGGCCCCGGCCTTAATCGCCTGCTCCAGCTCTTCCAGGCTTTCGACCTCTACTTCGACAGGCACATCCGGGTGCAGCCAGAAGGCTTTCTCCACCGCCTGACGCACGGAGCCAGAGGCAATAATGTGGTTCTCTTTAATCAGGAAGGCGTCGGATAAGCCCAGACGATGGTTTGCGCCACCGCCGCACAGCACCGCATACTTCAGCGCGGTGCGCAGGCCCGGCAGCGTTTTGCGGGTATCCAGCAGCTGGGTGCGGGTACCGGCCAGCAGGTCAACGTAGCGACGCACTTCGCTGGCGACGCCGGAGAGCGTTTGTACAAAATTGAGCGCGGTACGTTCGCCGGTCAGCAAGACGCGGGAAGGACCGTCCAGTTCGAACAGCGGCTGGTTTGCCGTAATTGCATCGCCGTCTTCAACGTGCCAGATAATCTGCACATCATCGCCCGCCAACTGGGTAAATACCTCTTCGACCCAACGCTTGCCGCAAAAGACGCCGTTTTCACGGGTAATAATGACCGCGTGTGAGCGTGTCTCTTTTGGCAATAATTGTGCGGTAATATCCTTATCAGCGTTAACGTCACCGCCCAGATCTTCTTTCAAAGCATGGGAGACGCTTGCCGGAATATCCATATTAATACGTTCCAGAAGCGCTTCACGTCGGTGGTCGGGGTTGTAGCGGCGAGGCGGCATGATAAAACTCCAAATTGGTAACGAATCATAATATTGAAACATGCTACTCTGAACCGAGTCATTGCACCATACAGAAGGAGTTCCAGCATGTTGTTAGAAAACGGATGGCTGGTGGATGCGCGGCGTGTGCCCTCGCCGCACCACGATTGCCGCCCGGAGGATGAAAAGCCCACACTGCTGGTGGTTCATAATATTAGTCTCCCGCCGGGTGAATTTGGCGGCCCGTGGATCGATGCGCTATTCACGGGAACGATTGATCCCGATGCTCATCCCTTCTTTGCTGAAATTGCACATCTGCGCGTATCGGCTCACTGCCTGATTCGTCGCAATGGTGAAGTGGTTCAGTATGTTCCCTTCGATAAGCGCGCCTGGCACGCCGGGGTGTCGATGTATCACGGGCGCGAACGGTGCAATGATTTTTCTATCGGGATTGAGCTGGAAGGCACGGATACGACGCCCTACACCGATTCACAGTATCAACAGCTGGCGGCTGTGACCCGCACGCTTATCGGACTCTACCCGGCTATCGCCGACAATATCACGGGACACAGTGATATCGCCCCGGAGAGAAAAACCGATCCCGGCCCGGCCTTTGACTGGTCCCGGTTTCGCGCCATGCTCACCGCGTCGTCAGAATAAGGAGATACCATGACGTTGTTTACCATGCTGCTGGTTATCATCGCTGAACGCCTGTTCAAGCTCGGCGAGCACTGGCATCTGGATCACCGGCTGGAGGTGTTATTCCGCCGTATCAAACATTTTTCCATGCTGCGCACGCTGCTGATGATGGCAGGGGTGATGGTCATTACGTTCCTGCTCCTGCGCTCGCTGTACGGACTCTTTTTCAACGTGCCGCTGCTGGTGGTGTGGATCCTGCTCGGCGTGCTGTGCATAGGCGCAGGCAAGGTGCGTTTGCACTATCACGCCTACCTGAAAGCCGCCTCCCGTGACGATGCCCATGCGCGCGGTGCCATGGCGAGCGAGCTGACGATGATCCACGGCGTGCCGCCGGACTGCGACGAGCGCGAGTTTCTGCGCGAGCTGCAAAACGCGCTGCTGTGGATTAACTTCCGTTACTATCTTGCGCCGTTGTTCTGGTTCGTGGTGGGCGGTCCGTGGGGGCCGGTGCTGCTGATGGGGTATGCGTTTCTGCGCGCCTGGCAGACCTGGCTTGCCCGTTATCTGACGCCGCATGAACGCCTGCAGTCCGGCATTGACGCCATCCTGCACGTGCTCGACTGGCTCCCGGTGCGTCTGGTAGGCGTGGTGTACGCGTTAATTGGTCACGGTGAAAAAGCGCTGCCCGCATGGTTCGCTTCTCTTGCCGATCGCCATACGTCGCAGTACCAGGTGCTAACGCGTCTGGCGCAGTTCTCGCTGGCGCGTGAGCCGCATACCGACAAGATTGAAACGCCGAAGGCCGCTGTCTCCATGGCGAAGAAAACGTCGTTTGTGGTGGTGGTTATCGTGGCGCTGCTGACGATTTACGGCACGCTGGTGTAGGCCAGCGCGCCGCAAAGGCTAAAGCGTATCCGCGGGCGGGATGCCGAAATCAGGCATCCCGTTTTCATTCCAGCGGACGAGCTTCAGTCGAGTATGGCGATTCGGATCGTACAGCGGGTCGCCCTCAATTTCGGTGTAATTCCGCGCGTGATATACCAGCACATCTTCTCCTTCCGGCGTTTGCGTAAAGCTGTTGTGCCCCGGGCCGAACTGGCGATTTTCATAGCTGGTAATGAACACCGGACGCGGGGATTTGTGCCAGTTTGCCGGATTTTGCGGATCGGCATTCAGGTCTATCCACAGTAGCCCCATACAGTAGTTCTCGTCGGTCGCGCTGGCGGAGTAGCTGATAAACAGCTTATTGCCGTGAACCAGCACCGCCGGGCCTTCGTTGACCCAAAACCCGCGACGCTCCCAGTCATACTCCGGCTTGCTGAGCATCACCGGTTCGCCTTTCAGCGTCCAGGGGTTCTCCATTTCACAGAGATAAAGATTGGAATTTCCGGTGATGTCAGGCGCTTTTTGCGCCCACAGATACCAGCGTTTCCCCTGATGAACAAAGGTGGTGGCGTCCAGAGCGAAGGTATCGAAAGGCGTTTTGATTTGCCCTTTCTCCACCCACGTGCCGGCTAGCGGATCGCCGTCGGCACATTCAATGGCGAACATACGGTGCTGGAACATTCCGAGCGCGTCGAGCGCCTGGGTGTGCGTCGCAGCAAAATAGATGTACCATTTCCCGTCAATGTGATGCAGTTCCGGCGCCCAGATCAGCTGGCTCATCGGGCCGGTGTCGGGCTTGCGCCAGACCACCACTTCTTCGGCATTACGTAAGCCTTCAAGAGACTCTGCGCGGCGGATTGCCAGCCTGTCGTACTCCGGCACGGAGGCGATAAAATAGTACAGCCCCTCGTGGCGTAAAATGTACGGATCGGCGCGTTGTTCAATAAACGGGTTTGGCCAGGTTTGCATTCGGCTTTCCTTATTTTGTCTCAGCGACTTTGAGTTCCTGATAATCGTTCAGCTCGCGGTAGTTATTGCGACGCTTTTCCAGATCGGACTGGATCTGCTTCATGGTTTCGCGATCCACTTTCAGCAGGCGCACCACGCCCGCGGTAACTAAGTACCCAATGCCGGGAATGACGGTAAAGAGCAGCACGATCCCGTTAATGGCGTCCGCGCTCTGCGCTTTTGCGCCCGCGTCATAACCGTACCAGGATAGCAGGAAGCCGACCATCGCCCCGGCAATCGCCAGCCCCAGCTTCAGGAAGAAGATGTTGCCGGAGAAGCTGATCCCCGTGATGCGTTTTCCGGTCTTCCACTCGCCGTAGTCGTCCACGTCGGCCATCAGCGACCAGTGCAGAGGAGACGGGATCTGGTGCAGGATGTTCAGCAGGACGTAGAGCACCACGATGGTGACGGTGGCTTTCGGGTCGAAGAAATAAAAGGCGGTTGAGAAAATCGCCAGAACGATATTGGTCCAGAAGAAGACCTTGAGCTTGCACCAGCGGTCGGTCAGGACTTTTGCCAGCACGCTGCCGAGCATCATGCCGACCACGCCCAGGCTGATAAACAGCGTGGCGAAATGGGTGCTCTGGCCCATCACCCAGGTGACGTAATACATGGTGGCCGCCATGCGGATAAAGCCCGGGCAGACGTTGCACAGGGTCAGGAGCAGAATGCGTACCCACTGGTCGTTCTTCCACACGTCTTTCAGATCGTTTTTCAGCTCGTCGTTGGTCTGTACCGCCGGACGCACGCGCTCGCGCACGGTGGCGAAGCAGAACAGGAACATGCAGGTGCCAATCAGCGCCAGAACGGTCATCGCCATCTGGTAGCCTTTGGCTTTGTTATCTCCGCCAAACCAGTCGGCCATCGGCAGCAGCGTTAATGAGAGCAGCAGCGTGGCGATACCGACCAGCACGAAGCGATACGACTGGCAGGCCACGCGTTCTTTTGGATCGTTGGTGATCACCCCGCCCAGCGAGCAGTAGGGAATGTTGATGGCCGTATAGGTCAAAGAGAGCAGGAAGTAGGTGACAAACGCATAGATAACTTTGCTGTTATAGCTCCACTCCGGCGTGGTGAACATCAGGATGCTAAACAGCGCGTAGGGGAAGGCGATCCACAGCAGCCATGGACGAAACCGGCCATATTTACTGCGGGTACGGTCAGCAATCGCCCCCATGATCGGGTCCGTTACGGCGTCAATCACGCGTACGGAAAGCAGCAGCACGCCGACCAGCGCAGGGGCGAGGCCAAAAATATCCGTATAAAAATAGTTAACAAACAGCATGATGGCGCCGAAGATGATGTTGCATCCCGCGTCGCCCATCCCATAGCCGATCTTTTCTTTTACTGACAGTGTGTTGTTATCCATCGACAGCTCTCCGGTTTACGGTATGGAGAGAATTATTTGCTGGCAAAGGAATATATGCGTTGCAGTATCAGGGCGGTGATATGGATAAATGCGCTGTGGGCGTGAAAGTGTGAGGGAGGTAACAACGCGCGGCACCCGCAAAAGCAGGCGCCGCGGAGAGAGGCTTAGTGTGCCTTCATGGCATTACGGCTTTTCTGACTGAAGAGATAGCCGACGCCAAGAATCGCAATCCAGACCGGGATCAGGTAGACGGAAATCGCCATTCCCGGCGTGATCAGCATGATCACCAGCACGGCCGCCATGAACACCAGGCACACCCAGTTGCCCAGCGGATAGAGCAGGGCAGGGAAGCGGGTGGTGACGCCCTGCTGCTGTTTTGCGCGGCGGAACTTCATGTGCGCCAGGCTGATCATCGCCCAGTTGATGACCAGGGCAGAGACCACCAGTGCCATCAGCAGGCCAAATGCCGATTCCGGTGCCATGTAGTTAATGAGTACGCACAGCGCGGTCACGACCGCCGAAACCAGAATTGTGTTTACCGGCACGCCGCGTTTATCGACGTTGAGCAGCGCTTTTGGCGCGTTCCCCTGCTGGGCCAGGCCGAACAGCATACGGCTGTTGCAGTATACGCAGCTGTTGTAAACAGAGAGCGCGGCGGTCAGCACCACGATGTTCAGGGCGTTCGCGACAAAGGTGTCGCCCAGCTCGTGGAAGATCAGCACAAACGGGCTGGTGTCAGCGGTCACGCGCGTCCACGGCAGCAGGGAGAGCAGCACGGCCAGCGAGCCCACATAGAAGATCAGGATACGATAGATAACCTGGTTAGTGGCTTTTGGAATGCTCTGCTCCGGGTTGTCGGCTTCAGCGGCGGTGATGCCCACCAGCTCGAGGCCGCCGAAGGAGAACATGATAATGGCCATCATCATTACCAGGCCGGTCATGCCGTGAGGCAGGAATCCGCCCTGTTCCCAGAGGTTGCGCACGGTTGCCTGCGGGCCGCCGTTGCCGCTGAACAGCAGCCAGCCGCCAAAGATAATCATCGCCACTACGGCAATCACCTTAATAATGGCAAACCAGAACTCCATTTCCCCGAATACTTTTACGTTGGTCAGGTTAATGGCGTTAATAATGACGAAGAAAGCCGCTGCGGAGGCCCAGGTTGGGATCTCGGGATACCAGAACTGAATGTATTTCCCGACGGCGGTAAGCTCGGCCATGGCAACCAGAACGTACAGCACCCAGTAGTTCCAGCCCGAGGCGAAACCGGCAAAGCTGCCCCAGTATTTATAGGCAAAGTGGCTGAAGGAGCCTGCGACCGGCTCTTCAACGACCATTTCACCCAGCTGGCGCATAATCAGAAAGGCAATAAAGCCGGCAATCGCGTAACCCAAAATAATGCCGGGACCGGCTGACTGGATAACGGATGCGCTGCCCAGAAACAGGCCGGTACCAATCGCACCGCCCAGTGCGATGAGCTGTATATGGCGGTTTTTAAGCCCGCGCTTTAGCTGATCGCCGTGCTGTTGAGCTTCCATTTGAAACCTCGTGTGTGGTTGTTATGTTCACGCTGTGCGTGTGTAATTATGAAAATCCATATTCTGTATTTATTTCTTTACGGTTAACGAGACCGAAAAAAGCGGGAATGACTTCCGTAAGCGCAAGAATAGTGGTAAGCGCCTGCGAATGCACCTGCTTTATGAAGGGGTGATGACGACTTGAATAAAAAGAAAGCATTTGTAAATCGGCCCGCTCATTCTTCCTCACCCAACCTATAGAATAGAAATGCTCCATAAGTGGGCGAATTTTCATTATTTGCCTTGTTGAATCGCTTCAGATTGCAAAAACCCTCGTTTCATTATGGTTAAAACTCCCTCTTTGGGAGTAATCAACTCATTTGTGCAAAGTTACATTTCTGAAACGTTATTTCTGTAAGGTTGTTAAAATGTGCAGGGTTTACTGATTTCAATCAAAACCAATATGGACAGAAGGTGAATACTTTGTTACTTTAGCGATACGAAATAGAAATTGGTAAGACCAATTGACTCCGGGCAAAAAGGCGTAAGACAGGGAATATGGCCTACAGCAAAATTCGCCAACCAAAACTATCTGATGTGATTGAGCAGCAGCTGGAGTTTTTAATCCTCGAAGGGACTCTGCGCCCGGGTGAGAAACTTCCGCCAGAACGCGAGCTGGCAAAACAGTTCGACGTTTCACGTCCCTCTCTGCGTGAGGCGATTCAACGTCTCGAAGCAAAGGGCTTGCTGCTTCGTCGCCAGGGCGGCGGAACCTTTGTGCAAAACAGCCTGTGGCAGAGCTTCAGCGATCCGCTGGTAGAACTTCTCTCTGACCACCCAGAATCCCAGTTTGACCTGCTTGAGACCCGTCACGCGCTTGAAGGTATTGCGGCCTATTACGCCGCCCTTCGCAGCACTGATGAAGATCGTGTGCGTATCCGCGAACTGCATCAGGCCATTGAACGGGCACAGCAGTCCGGCGATTTAGACGCCGAGTCCAGCGCCGTCGTCCAGTATCAAATCGCCGTCACCGAAGCGGCCCACAACGTGGTGCTCCTCCATCTGCTACGCTGCATGGAGCCGATGCTGGCCCAGAACGTTCGTCAGAATTTTGAATTGTTGTATGCCCGTCGGGACATGCTCCCACTGGTAAGCAACCATCGCACCCGAGTATTCGAGGCGATAATGGCCGGGGAACCGGAGCAGGCGCGCGAAGCGTCGCACCGACATCTGGCTTTCATTGAGGAAATCTTGCTGGACCGCAGCCGTGAACAATCGCGTCGCGAACGTTCATTACGCCGCATACAGCAACGAAAGGATTAAGCGCCAGGTACTTTTAGAGCGCGGCAACTAAACGCAGAACCTGTCTTATTGTGTTCTTGCCCAAGAGCACAATGGGACAGGTTCCAGACAAATCAACGTATTAGATAGATAAGGAATACCCCCATGTCAGAACGTCTCCAAAATGACGTGGATCCGATCGAAACTCGCGACTGGCTACAGGCGATCGAATCGGTCATCCGTGAAGAAGGTGTTGAGCGCGCTCAGTATCTGATTGATCAGCTGCTTTCTGAAGCCCGCAAAGGCGGTGTGAAGGTTGCTTCAGGTGCAGGGGCTAGCAACTACGTAAACACGATTGCCGTCGAAGACGAACCGGAATACCCGGGCAATCTGGATCTGGAACGTCGTATCCGTTCTGCAATCCGCTGGAACGCCATCATGACCGTTCTGCGCGCATCCAAGAAAGACCTGGAACTGGGTGGCCACATGGCGTCCTTCCAGTCTTCCGCGACCGTTTACGAAGTGTGCTTCAACCACTTCTTCCGTGCAGCGAACGAGAAAGACGGCGGCGATCTGGTGTACTTCCAGGGCCACATCTCTCCGGGCATCTATGCACGTGCATTCCTGGAAGGTCGTCTGACTGAAGAGCAGATGAACAACTTCCGTCAGGAAGTTCACGGTAAAGGTCTGTCTTCTTACCCGCACCCTAAACTGATGCCTGAATTCTGGCAGTTCCCGACCGTATCTATGGGTCTGGGCCCAATCGGTGCGATCTACCAGGCCAAATTCCTGAAATACCTGGAACACCGTGGTCTGAAAGACACCTCCGAGCAGACCGTTTACGCCTTCCTGGGCGACGGCGAAATGGATGAGCCAGAATCTAAAGGTGCGATCACCATCGCAACCCGTGAGAAGCTGGACAACCTGTGCTTCATCATCAACTGTAACCTGCAGCGTCTGGATGGTCCGGTAACCGGTAACGGCAA
The DNA here is from genome assembly GCF_024702055.1 of Enterobacter sp. HG048. Classification (NCBI taxonomy): domain Bacteria; kingdom Pseudomonadati; phylum Pseudomonadota; class Gammaproteobacteria; order Enterobacterales; family Enterobacteriaceae; genus Enterobacter; species Enterobacter sp. HG048. Next base: position 2,440 of record NZ_JANLIZ010000007.1, on the reverse strand, counting down.
GATCATCAACGAACTGGAAGGCATCTTCGCAGGTGCTGGCTGGAACGTGATCAAAGTCATGTGGGGCGGTCGTTGGGATGAGCTGCTGCGTAAAGACACCAGCGGTAAACTGATCCAGCTGATGAACGAAACCGTTGACGGTGACTACCAGACCTTCAAATCCAAAGACGGTGCCTACGTTCGTGAGCACTTCTTCGGCAAATACCCTGAAACCGCAGCACTGGTTGCAGACTGGACTGATGAGCAGATCTGGGCCCTGAACCGCGGTGGTCACGATCCGAAGAAAGTCTACGCTGCACTGAAAAAAGCGCAGGAAACCAAAGGTAAAGCGACTGTAATCCTGGCCCATACCATCAAAGGTTACGGCATGGGTGATACCGCAGAAGGTAAAAACATCGCTCACCAGGTTAAGAAAATGAACATGGACGGCGTGCGTTATATCCGCGACCGTTTCAACGTTCCAGTGACCGATGAGCAGGTAGAAAACCTGTCTTACATCACCTTCCCGGAAGGGTCTGAAGAGCACAAGTACCTGCATGAACGTCGTCAGGCGCTGAAAGGCTACCTGCCAGCTCGTCAGCCTAACTTCACCGAGAAGCTGGAACTGCCAGCGCTGGAAGACTTCTCTCAGCTGCTGGAAGAGCAGAACAAAGAGATCTCTACCACCATCGCTTTCGTTCGTGCCCTGAACGTGATGCTGAAGAACAAGTCGATCAAAGACCGTCTGGTTCCAATCATCGCCGACGAAGCGCGTACTTTCGGTATGGAAGGTCTGTTCCGTCAGATCGGTATCTACAGCCCGAACGGCCAGCAGTACACCCCGCAGGACCGTGAGCAGGTTGCATACTACAAAGAAGACGAGAAAGGTCAGATCCTGCAGGAAGGTATCAACGAGCTGGGCGCAGGCGCATCCTGGCTGGCTGCTGCGACCTCTTACAGCACCAACAACCTGCCGATGATCCCGTTCTACATTTACTACTCCATGTTCGGGTTCCAGCGTATCGGTGACCTGTGCTGGCAGGCAGGCGACCAGCAGGCTCGCGGCTTCCTGGTAGGCGGTACGTCCGGTCGTACGACTCTGAACGGTGAAGGTCTGCAGCACGAAGATGGCCACAGCCACATTCAGTCTCTGACTATCCCTAACTGTATCTCTTACGACCCGTCTTACGCGTACGAAGTGGCAGTCATCATGCATGACGGTCTGCAGCGCATGTACGGTGAAGCGCAAGAGAACATTTACTACTACATCACCACCCTGAACGAAAACTACCACATGCCGGCAATGCCAGCAGGTGCCGAGGAAGGTATCCGTAAAGGTATCTACAAACTCGAAACCCTCGAAGGTAGCAAAGGTAAAGTTCAGCTGCTGGGCTCCGGTTCTATCCTGCGTCACGTACGTGAAGCAGCACAGATCCTGGCGAAAGACTACGGTGTGGGTTCCGACGTGTACTCTGTGACCTCCTTCACTGAGCTGGCGCGTGATGGCCAGGATTGTGAGCGCTGGAACATGCTGCACCCAATGGAAACCCCACGCGTTCCGTACATCGCTCAGGTGATGAACGATGCACCAGCGGTGGCGTCTACTGACTATATGAAACTGTTCGCAGAGCAGGTTCGTACTTACGTTCCAGCTGATGATTATCGCGTTCTGGGTACTGACGGCTTCGGTCGTTCTGACAGCCGCGAAAACCTGCGTCACCACTTCGAAGTTGATGCTTCTTACGTGGTTGTAGCAGCACTGGGCGAACTGGCTAAACGTGGCGAAATCGATAAGAAAGTGGTTGCTGACGCAATCACCAAATTCAACATCGATGCAGAAAAAGTTAACCCGCGTCTGGCGTAAGAGGTAAAAGAATAATGGCTATCGAAATCAATGTACCGGACATCGGGGCTGATGAAGTTGAAATCACCGAGATCCTGGTCAAAGTAGGCGACAAAGTTGAAGCTGAACAGTCGCTGATCACCGTAGAAGGCGACAAAGCCTCTATGGAAGTCCCGTCTCCTCAGGCTGGCATCGTTAAAGAGATCAAAGTCTCTGTTGGCGATAAAACCGAGACCGGCAAACTGATCATGATTTTCGATTCCGCCGACGGTGCAGCAGCTGCTGCACCTGCGCAGGAAGAGAAGAAAGAAGCCGCTCCGGCCGCCGCTGCTCCAGCCGCTGCCGCGAGCGCGAAAGAAGTGAACGTGCCTGACATCGGCGGTGACGAAGTTGAAGTCACTGAAATCCTGGTGAAGGTGGGCGACACCGTTGCAGCCGAGCAGTCACTGATCACCGTAGAAGGCGACAAAGCCTCTATGGAAGTGCCAGCTCCGTTCGCCGGTACTGTTAAAGAGATCAAGATCAACACCGGCGACAAAGTGTCTACCGGCTCCCTGATCATGGTCTTCGAAGTGGCGGGTGCTGCACCTGCTGCCGCGCCAGCACAGGCCGCTGCTC